>JBILPN010000047.1:0-11085 GCA_044373865.1 Luteolibacter sp.
GAAGCTGGAGATGACACTGCCCGAGCGTCCGGGCTTTTTGCATGCGGTGCCGGTCCTCAACTTGTTCGCGCTGCTACAAATGTTCTTTTTGTTGGGGCCATCGATGGTGATGCAGTCCGGTGTGGCAGTGGATCTGCCGCCATCACAATTTCAAATGGAGCGTTATCAGGAGACCTTGGTGGTGACCTTGGGGGCCGGTGGGCCCTTGCCACGGATTCATTTGGGGCGGGACGCAGTGACGATTGAGGAATTGTCGGCGCGGCTTGAGGCCTTGCGAGGGACGAGGATCGCATCCAAGGCCATCGTGCTGTTGCAGACGGATGCTGGGACGCCGGTGGGGCTTGAGCGTGCGGTGGCCGAGCGTGTTCTGGCCAAAGGTTTCCGCTTGGCGATGGTGGGTAAAACCGGCGCAGCGGCGAGTGTGCCGGAGATGGGGACCGAATGACGATGGGGCAGGTTGAAAATTTCTCGAAGCGCGGGTCTGCATGGGGCTTGGTCTTTTCGTGGCGTGTGAGAAGGGCACCTTTTTTTCCGAAATTGGTGGCTTTGGCGGTGGCGGGCGTCGTGTTTTTTTTCCTGCTCACGGCGGTGCGGATCAAGGTGGTGGCACCGGAAAGGGGATCGCAGAAAAAAGCGTCTGTGATCCTATTGTCTGATGATGCGGTTGGCCGTGTCCTGAGATTGCGGGCAGAGGAAGGCGGGCCTTTTCCATCCCGTTTTGAGCTTGGGGAGTGGGTTGGCTTGGGTGAGTTGGAGGAGCAAGCTTTGGCAAACGCGCGTTTTTCCGCGCCGATCTACCAGCCGATGCTAGGGGAGTTGCAGTTCGAGAGCGAGATTCCGCCGGTCCGGCTCGCAGCACGAGGGGAGGCGGTTTTTCCGCAGCGTGCGCCGGTGGTGCTGCCTCAGCGTGAGGTGCGGGTGGTGATTCCACAGCCGCAGCTTTTTCCGTTGGCGGGAATTTCATGGGATGAGCTGCCGAAGGTGCAAGCGCCGATTCAGGGCACGGTGGATGCTGCGATGAGTGCCAGCACGTGGCGGTTTCTTGTCCGACTGAACCGCGAAGGCGGGGTAACCGAGTGTGTCTCTCTGGAAAATGCCGGCGATGCTGGCGCGCAGTTGCTTGAGGACTGGCTGAAGCAGCTTCAATTCAATGCTGATCCAAGTGGGGCGTCGGCGCGGTGGATTTCCTTGGGTATTCAATTGACCAACCAAACTGCCGATGGATCTGACGCTGACTGATTTCGTGCTTGCTGTCTTGCTGGTTGCAGCGTGCCTGATGGTCACGTTTGCGCTGGTTTCGCGTTTCCTGCATGCGCGTGCCGAGAGGCGGTCCTTGGCGAGTCGCGTGATTTGTCGCTTGTGTCTGCATGCGTTTGAGGAAACGGGGCACGTGCATTTGGTGGATTGTCCGGTTTGTGGTGCGGCGAACGAAAAAGGTCGCAGCCGCCGCTTGGGCTAGCGTGGGCGGCTTGGTTTTTGGGTGGATTCCGAGCGGCTTGAGTGCTTGAGTTTGCCTGTCGCGGCATCGGCCTTTATTTTTCGTGCTTTATCCGCGATTTCCTGCTTTCCCTCGCCGCGCCCAAGCTGACTTTTTTTGCCCATGTCCACCGAGCTGATCCGCAATTTCTCCATCATCGCCCACATTGACCACGGGAAAACCACGCTGTCTGACCGTCTGATGGAGGTCACCAGCACCGTCACCATGCGTGAAAGCACCGCGCAACAGCTGGATTCCATGGATCTTGAGCGTGAGAAGGGTATCACCATCAAGTCCCACCCTGTTGCGATGGAATACAAGGCAAGGGACGGAAAGACCTACAAACTCAATTTGCTCGATACTCCCGGACACGTCGATTTCTCGTATGAGGTTTCCCGTGCGCTCGCCGCTTGTGAGGGTGCGATTCTGATGGTGGATGCTGCGCAAGGTGTTGAGGCACAGACTGTTGCCAATCTTCATTTGGCCACTGAGCAGAATTTGTTGATCATCCCTGTTCTCAACAAAATCGATCTTCCGGCTGCGGACGTGCCGAAGTGCAAGAAGCAGCTTGAGGAGATCCTCTGCATTCCGGCGGAAGATTGCATCCCTGCCTCGGCGAAGGCAGGCATCGGCATCGAGGAAATTCTTGAGGCGATTGTGGCTCGCGTGCCAGCGCCGGTTGAGAACCCGGACAAGCTCTTGCGCTGCTCGGTTTTTGATTCGCTCTATGACACCTACCGTGGGGTTGTCTCCTACGTCCGCGTTTTTTCTGGCACGGTGAGGCGGGGCCAGCGGGTGAAATTGATGGCCACGGGGAAAACTTACGAAGTCAAGGAAGTCGGGGTGTTCACGCCCAAAATGAGTGCTCGCGAGGTGCTTTCTGCGGGTGATGTCGGATACGTCATCGCGAACATGAAGTCCGCCAGTGAGGTCAAAGTTGGCGATACGATGACGGACAACACCCACCCGTGCCCTGAGGCGCTGCCGGGTTATAAGGAAATCCAGCCAATGGTTTTCTCCGGCATTTACCCAGTGGATTCTTCGGACTACGAGGCACTCAAGCTCGCCATGGGCAAGCTGCAAATCAATGATCCAGCCTTCACGTATTCTTCGGAAAGTTCCACGGCGCTCGGATTCGGATTTCGTTGCGGTTTCCTAGGTTTGCTTCACATGGAAATCATTCAAGAGCGCTTGCGCCGTGAGTTCGACATGGATGTCATTTCCACTTATCCATCCGTGATTTACAATGTGACCATGACGGATGGGACGGAGCGGATTATCGACAATCCCACTCTGTTCCCGGACCCGCAAGGCATCCAGGAAATCAATGAGCCGATCGTGAATGTCTATATCATGGTTCCGGGTGAATACATCGGTGATATGATGCAGCTTGTGTTAGAGAAGCGCGGTGATGTGACGAATACCGAGACGATTGATGACACACGGGTGATGTTGTCATGTGTGTTACCGCTTTCGGAAATTCTGGTAGATTTCAATGACAAGCTTAAATCCATGACTCGTGGTTATGGCTCGATGGACTACGAGCATGCTGGCTACCGTCCCGCGAAAATGGTGAAGATGGACATGTTGATCGCCGGTGATCCGGTGGAAGCATTTTCGACCATTGTGCACCGGGACAAGGCGGAGTCGTATGGCCGCATGCTTGCTGGAAAGTTGAAGGAAGTCATTCCTTCGCACCTTTTCGTTGTTGCCATTCAGGCGGCGGTCGGTGGGAAGATTGTTGCACGTGAGTCGATCTCGGCGATGCGCAAGAATGTCACGGCCAAGTGCTACGGGGGAGATATCACCCGCAAGCGGAAGCTCTTGGAAAAGCAGAAGGAAGGGAAAAAGAAAATGAAGATGTTTGGGAAGGTGAATATCCCGCAGGACGCCTTTATTAAGGTTCTCAAAAGTGGTGACTGAGCGGCCATTTCAGCGGCGGCGGGTGAGCATCCCTTTCCGGGTTTTGATGCCGCCTGCGCCAACTGGGGTATTGAGCGCTAGAGATGCTGCGCGGGGATCCGTGATTGCCCGTGTGGCATTTTATTAGGATTTCGGCAATACCGTGCATTGCGTAAGCACTTAACAGCCCTCATAGTGCGTCTGCGCCAGCGGTTTGGGACGCTTGGGCATTTCTTTCAATTCACGAGATCCGCTTGATGAAGTTTCTACGATTGTTGCCACTCCGTTGGCTTGGTGCCGTGAAGTTCTCAATCTTCCTTGGTTTGGCGGGCTGCGGGGTGATGCTGCCAAGCTCGCGCATGGAGGATGCGGATTTGGCGGTTCCGACGGCGTGGTCGGCCACGCCTGAGGCGCGCGCCGGGATCGATCAACGGTGGCTTCGGAAACTGGGCGGTGTGGAGTTGTCTGGTTTGGTGGAGGAGGCCTTGCATGCGAATCCTGATTTAAAGGCGGCGGCGGCGCGCGTTGAACGGGCAGCCGCTGAGGCGCAAATCGCGGGTGCGGCGCGGCAGGCAAGTCTCGGTCTTGGCGGCACAGGAGTCCGCTCGCAGCAACGGTTTGTGGGATTGCCCTTGCCGGAAATTTCTGGAGCTCCCGCCAGTTTGAGCAACAATTTTGGGGTGGCTCTGAATGCTGCATGGGAGGTGGATGTTTGGGGGCGTGCGCGGGCAGGGCAGGTGGCAGCGCTTGCAGGCGGGGAGGCAAGCGCGCGAGAGTATGAGGCGGCGCGTGCCTCGTTGGCGGCACAGGTGGCCAAGGCATGGTTGGCTTTGGCGGAGGGAAATGCGCAAATTTTACTGGCCTCCGCAGGGTTGGAGGCGCGGCACCAGCTGGCGGATGCCGTACGCGAGCGGTTTGAGCGGGCGATTGTGGACGATGGCGGATCGGCCGCGCAAGTCCGCTTAACCCAGTCTGAGGTGGCGTCTGGCGAGGCGGCGCTCGCCTTGCGCCGCCAAGAAAAGGAGCGGGCCTTGCGGCAACTGGAATTGCTTCTGGGCCGCTATCCTGCTGGAAAACTTGCGGCCGGCGCGGAATTACCTGTCTTGCCGCCGGTGCCGCCGGTGGGACTTCCCAGCGAGTTGTTGCTGCGCCGCCCGGATGTTTTAGCTGCTGAGCGTCGCTTTGCGGCCGACGGCGCGCGAACCAAGGAGGCCCGGCTTGCACGCTTCCCAAGCCTGCGCCTCACGGGGTCTTCTGGCACCACGACTTCCTCGCTGCGCGATGTTTTAAGCAGCGATTTCGGAGTTTGGTCCTTGGGTGGTAGTCTCACGCAGCCGCTTTTCGAGGGTGGGAAAATCACCGGTCGGATCCGTTTGGCCGCGGCGGACGAGAGTGAGGGCGCAGCGGTGCTGCAGCGCACGGTTCTTGTTGCTTTTGCTGAAGTTGAGCAGGCGCTTGCCGCGGAAATCCACTTGCGCGAGCGGGAAGACGCGGCTCGCCGTGCAAACTCGCTTGCACAGGATGCCGCTCAAAGTGCGACCCAAGAATTTGCTGGCGGTACAGGAGATGTATTCACGCTCATTGAGACGCGCGAACAGGAAATTAGCACCGCTAGCCAACTCGTCACTCTGCGCCGCCTTCGCCTAGACAATCGCGTGGATCTCCACCTCGCCCTTGGTGGCGATTTCTCACTTTAACGAAATCTGACTCATGGAAGAAGAAAATCGAAGGTCCAGCGTTCGCGCGGTGTTCAGTTTCATTGGCGTCCTTGCGATTCTTGGTGGAAGCGTGGTCATTGCAATTTTGCTGATTGTAAATCAAAGGGTTGCGAAGGAAACCGAGGCGGAGCGCGTGGTGTCCACGGTGGAGGTATTGGCGGTTGAGGTGATGGATTACCCGGTGCGTATTTTGACGCAGGGGGTGGTGGAAAGTCGGCGCGAGACGATTTTGGCGGCGGAGGTGGCGGGGCGCGTGGTGGAAATTTCTGGAAATTTGAAACGAGGTGCTAGAGTCGGTGAGGATGAGCGCTTGGTGCAAATCGACCCCGCAGATTATCGTTCTAACATGGCGCGCGCGGTGGCGGCGGCGGCGGATGCGCGCTTGATTGCGGCGCAGGAGGAGGCGCGTTTTGAACAGGCACGCTTGGATTGGGCGAAGTTAGGTGAGGGTGCTGGCAGCCCACTTGTTTTACGCGAACCGCAGCGCGAGGCTGCGCTTGCGGCAGTTGCATCGACCGAGGCTGAGGTGGCGCGCGCGCGACGAGATGTCGAGCGGACGGAGATTCGCTCGCCCTTTGCAGCGAGTGTGCGGGAGGCGGTGGTGGAGGTCGGCGCAGTGGTCGCTCCCGGCCAAAAAATCGCGACCTTGTATTCGAGTGAGGATCTGGAAATCCGGCTTGCGCTGCCACTCGAAGATTTTGGCTTCATCCAACGAAGCTCGGAGGGGGCACCGCTTGGGGAAATCTCGCTCCATGGTAAGATTGGCGGCGAGGTGTTTCACTGGGCCGCCCTGCCTTTGCGTCTGGATCAGGAAATTGACCGCCGCACCCTTTCCGGGCATTTGATCGCGAAAATCTTGCCTCGCCATGAATCGAAGTTTCCCCTGCCTCCCGTCGGACTTTTTGTGCAGGCGGACATCGCCGGCACGACGCTTGAAAAGGTGGCGGAAGTGCCTCGGCGTGCGCTGCTGGAGGGGGGGCGGGCTCTCGTGGTGGGTGCTGAGGATCGCATTGAGTTCCGCGATATTCGAATCGTCCGCAAGACCCGTGATGCCGCGCTGGTCAGCGAAGGATTGGCCGCCGGGGAGCGCCTGTTGCTGACGCGTCTCAGCGCACCAATCAATGGCATGCAGGTGCGTGTGGAGTCGGCAGCCGCTGCAACCCATGATGACAAGCGTTGATATGAACGGAATCGTCAAATGGTTTAGCCGCAATCATGTGGCAGGAAATTTCCTCATGCTCGCCGTGGTGATGGCGGGCATCATGACGTGGTTTCAATTAAAGAAGGAAATCTTCCCGGAGACGGCGCTCGATGCCGTGGCCATTCGGATTCCCTACCCAAATGCGACGCCTGAGGAGGCGGAGCGCGGGGTTTGTATTCCGGTGGAGGAGGCGATCGCGGACTTGCAAGGGATTAAGAAGGTCAGTTCAACTGCCTCCCAAAATATGGGAACGGTGGTCGTTGAGGTGCAGACTGGCTTCGAGCTGCGCAACGTGATGAACGATCTGAAATCTCGGGTAGATGCGATCGATAATTTTCCGGAGGAGGCGGAAACTCCTGTGTTAGAAGAGATTCTAATCAAATCACCTGTGATGAGTGTGACACTCAGTGCGGATACGGATGAGACGACGCTACGGCAGCTGGCGGAGCGAGTTAGAGATGATCTGCTTAATTTTGATCAAGCTCCTGCGAATACTGTGATGGGCTTTTTCTCACAGGCGGTGCGCGGCAAGCAGCGGATCTCTCAAGTGGAAATCGCGGGCACGCGGCCTTATGAAATTTCCATTGAGGTGCCGGAGGAGCGCTTGCGTCAGTTAGGCTTGCGCTTGGCGGATGTCGCAGCTGCCGTCCGCCGCAGCACGGTGGATCTACCTGGTGGCTCGGTGCGGACTGAGCGGGGTGAGGTGATTTTGCGCGCACTCGGCCGGCGTTATCAGGCGGCGGATATGGCAAACATCGTCCTCACAACAGATGCAACAGGCAGCGTGGTCCGGCTCGGTGATGTCGCGGATTTGCTTGATGCGTTTGAGGATATCGACCTCAGCAGTCGTTTCGACGGGAAAAGTGCGCTTGTCATTAATGTGTTCCGCGTCGGAAATGAGGATACACTCAATCTAGCGGATATGGTGAAGAGCTATGTTGCCACGGCCGACTCACGTTTGCCGGAAGGCGTCTCGTTGGCAATTTGGAATGACCAGAGCTTGTATCTTGTGGGGCGCTTGGACCTTCTCATGCGGAATGCGACTTTCGGGCTGCTGCTAGTTTTGGGGGTGTTGACTTTATTTTTGCGGCCATCGCTCGCTTTCTTGGTGGCGCTTGGGATTCCAGTTTCATTTGCCGGTGGCATCTGGCTCATGCCGATGCTGGGAATCTCGGTAAATATGATTTCCCTGTTTGCATTCATCTTGGTGTTAGGAATTGTGGTTGATGATGCCATCGTCACTGCGGAGAATGTTTACACGCGGATTCAGATGGGTGAGCACCCACGGATCGCAGCATGGAAGGGGACGAACGAGGTGGGTGTGGTGGTTGTCTTTGGGGTTCTAACAACGGTTGTGGCTTTTACGCCGATGCTCGGTCTATCTGGAGTGAGCGGCAAGATTTGGCCAAACATTCCTTTGGTTGTGATTCCAACGCTGATTTTTTCATTGTTACAGTCAAAGTTTGTGCTTCCGGCTCATCTGGCTTTGTTGGCTCCGACGGACCGTGCAAAGAAGGTTAATGCGCTGTTCCGCTTGCAACGCAGAATCGCAGACAGTTTGGAGATTTTCGTGAGGACGATCTATCAGCCTTTTTTGATGTTCTCTTTGCGCTGGAGGTATATCACTGCAGCGGTTTTCATGGCCATGCTCGTGGTCACTTTGGGGGTGGTGGCCGGCGGTTGGATTCAGTTTAAATTCATGCCGGACGTGGAGGGTGATATTCTATCCGCCAAAGTTGAGTTAGCCCAGGGCGTGCCCTTCTCCGAGACAGAGAAGGTGGTGCGGCGGCTTGAGGAGGCGGCCCTTGAACTGGGAAAGCGCTATCAAAGTGATGATGGCGGTTCGATCATCATTCACGTTTTAAGCAGCTCGGGAAGTCAGCCTTTTCTAGCGGGTTTTGCACCGGCAGGCGCGGCTCTTGCAACTCACTTAGGTGAGGTGACGCTGGAACTTTCTCCCGCAGCCGGGCGGAGTGTCTCGTCTGAGCGTTTGGTGGATGAGTGGCGTCTGCTGGCTGGCAATATTCCGGGTGTGGTGGAGTTGCGCATTCAGGCAGAAACCGCAACCGCTGGAAATCCCATCGATGTCAATCTCTCGGGGAATGATTTGAACCAGTTGGAAGCGGCCACGGCTTACGCCAAGGAGAAGTTGGTCAATTTCCAAGGTGTCATCGACGTGAGTGACTCAAATCGTGCCGGCAAGGATGAACTCCGTTTCACCGAACTAACCGAAGCTGGGCGAGCGCTTGGTTTTCGCCTAGAAGACGTGGCGGCGCAAGTGCGGGATTCGTTCTATGGAAACGAGGTGCAACGGTTGCAACGCGGGCGAGATGAGGTGAAGGTGATGGTCCGCTTCCCGCGGGATGCTAGGCGGACTTTGGAGAGCTTGGAAGATATGATGCTGCGCACTCCTGCTGGTGACGAGGTGCCGCTTAAGCAGGTGGTTGTTTTTGAACCGGGACAAGGACCGGCGGTGATCAAGCGCACGAATCGGCAGAGGTCTATCAAGATCACGGCGGACTTGGAGACGGGTGTGAATGCGAATGAGGTGGTGGCCGCTTATACCGCAAGCGTGCTGGAGCGGATTCCTGAACGGTTCCCCGGCGTGCGCTATGCCTTTGAGGGGGAGCAAGAGGATCAGCGGCAAAGCATGAATGAAATGAGCATCGGCTTCATTGGAGCACTGCTTGGAATGTACGTGTTAATTGCAATTCCTCTGCGATCCTACTTCCAACCGCTGATTATCATGTCAGTGATTCCATTCGGTTTGGTCGGTGCCATTTGGGGGCACGCAATCATTGGTCTTAATTTGAGCATTATGTCGATGTGTGGCTTCGTCGCCCTCGCCGGAGTGGTGGTGAATGATAGCTTGGTGATGGTAGATTATGTGAACCGGCATCGTGCCGATGGGATGTCGATGCATGACGCGGCGGTGAAGGCCGGTGGTGCTAGATTTCGTGCGATTTTACTAACGTCCCTAACGACATTTGTCGGCATCATGCCGATGATTTTTGAGACGGACATGCAAGCACGCTTCCTCGTGCCAATGGCAGTCTCGCTAGGATTTGGGATTTTGTTTGCGACCGTGATCACCTTGCTGTTGGTGCCAGGGATCTATCTAATTTTGGAGGACTTGGGGAATTTGTCCAAGCGCTTAGGTGTGATTGGTGGTAAGCGTTTGATGTAGTCCGAAGAAATTATTGCTTCGCGATTTCAGCCCGGCGCGGATCTAAAGTTGGTCTGTGAGTGAGGGCAGTAAGCAACGATTGCGGACTCGCTCTCCGCCGTATCCTGGAAGTTCCGAGTGCCGTCGGCAAGTTTTGCAGAGCGGGAAGTCTCCGTGTGGGCGGCTAAGCAGGTGCCTTATCCAAGCTGAATGCATCGTGCACTGCGCGAGCGGCGTCCTCAATGTGAACCTCATCCACAGTCACCGCAATCTTGATTTCCGATGTGGAGATCATGCCAATGTTGATCCCTGCGTCGCCAAGCGCTTTGAACATCGTTGCAGCGACTCCAGAATGCGAACGCATGCCAATGCCGACGGCCGAAAGTTTTGCAATTCCTGCTTCTGTTTCGATTTTTGAGTTAGGTGCAAGCCCGGTGAGGACGGTTTTAAGAGCTGCTTGCGCTTTTCCAAGGTCGCTCGAGTGCATTGTGAACGAGTGGCGCGCAAATCCATCGTGCGCAATATTGGAAACAATCATATCGAGGTTGATTTCCGAGTCGGCAAGTGCACCAAGGATCAGGCCTGACATGCCTGGCTCGTCTGGAATGCCGGTGATTGTGACGCGGGCTTGCGAACGTTCGATCGAGATGCCGCGGATGACGACGTGTTCCATGTTGGGATGTTCTTCTAACACAAATGTTCCAGGATTATCGTTGAGTGAGGAGCGGACTTCGAAAATTACGCCAAATTTTTTCGCGAATTCAACCGAGCGCGATTGCATAACCTTTGAGCCGGAAGATGCCATTTCAAGCATTTCGTCGTAGGAAATTTCAGGGAGTTTGCGGGCGTTCTTCACGATTCTTGGGTCGCAGGTGTAAACGCCATCGACGTCGGTGAGGATCTGGCAGACATCAGCTTTCAAGGCTGCTGCGACAGCGATTGCGGTGAGGTCTGAGCCGCCGCGACCCAGAGTGTGAATCATTCCATCTGGCGTAACCCCTTGAAATCCAGCGACGACAAGAGATTTTCCTGCATCCAGAAAACTCTGCATGAGAGATGGATCCATGTTTAGGATACGGCCGCGAGTGTGAGACCCGGTGGTGTGGATTCCGGCTTGGCGTCCAGTGATGGATGCAGCGTCCACTCCCATTTCTTGGAGTGCGATGCTGACAAGAGCGATGGATTGTTGTTCCCCGGTTGCAAGAAGGACGTCGAGTTCTCTTTCGCTGGGGTTCTCTGAAAGATCCTTCGCCATTTTGATCAAGCCATCGGTGACGCCGGACATTGCCGAGACCACCGCGACGACTTGGTTTCCCTCGTCGCGAGTACGTTTCATGCGGGCGGCGACGTTGCGGATGCGGTCGAGCGTGCCGACGGAAGTGCCGCCGTATTTTTGAACGATGAGGGCCATGGGTGGAACGGCGCGAAGTGAAGGGCAACTTGGCAATCTTGGCAAGAAATTGAACGCTACATGTCGATGGCATGATAAAATAGGGCCAACTTTCCAATTTGGCACCACGATTTGTGGGGCTTTGGGCATTAGCTCCGACGCAAGGGAGAAGACGAAAAACGATAAAAGCAACAATGGTGTCTAACTTTGAAGTAAAAACGTCCCCCATGA
>JBILPN010000526.1:0-3200 GCA_044373865.1 Luteolibacter sp.
GAAAACTTCACTTCAACTCTTGCTCAGTGGTTTGCTCACGGTTTCCGCAGCTGCGGAGTTTCGGTCTTGGACGCGCGCGGACGGGAAAACCGCGGAACTGGAATTGGTTTCCGTGGCCGAAGTCGGTGGGGTGAAGACCGGCCAGTTCAAGATGCGCAATGGCAAAACGATCCCGCTGGCAGCAAGCTCGCTTGCCCCTGCGGATGCCATGCTGCTCAGCGATTGGAAACCGTCGGCAAGCGAGAGCAGTTCTGCGGCCCCCGCGAGTGGTGGCGCGAGCGTTTTTGACGAAATTTTGGATGGCAATCTCGTTCGGCTCTCCGGCAAGTCTCTGAAGTCGTGCAAAGATGCGAGCAAGCCGGAGAAATACTATTTGTTCTACTACACCGCGTCCTGGTGCGGCCCTTGCCAGAAATTCACCCCGTCTCTCGTCGAGTTTTACGAGAAAAACAAGGACGCCAGCTTCGAACTGGTTTTGATCAGCAGCGACAGCGATGAGGACGCGATGGAGGAATACTCGGTCGATAAAAAGATGCCTTGGCCGCAGTTGAAGTTGTCCAGAACCGACAAGTTCAAGAAGCAATTCAAGCACCCTGGCACGGGGATTCCAAACCTTGTGCTCACTGACCTTCAGGGCGAGCTCATCAAGGGCAGCTACGAAGGTGGCAGTTATTTGGGACCGCAAGTGGTGATGAACCACTTGAAAGGCCTGCTTAAATAAGCATCTGACGCAGTTTTCCATCTTACCGTCACTCAATGTCCGATCCAATTCTTGAAGAAAACGTCGCGTCCCACGAGACACCCGGCAGCAAGTATTATCCGCCCTTCACCGTGACTGCCGCGCTTGAAGCGGAGGCGGACGCGCGGATTTCCCATTACCCGGAAAGCAAGCGTGCGGCGACCTTGCCGCTGCTGCACATCGTGCAACATCACTTCGGTTACATCTCTGCCGCATCCATCGACTGGGTTGCCGCCAAGTTGGGGATTGAGCCGATCAAGGTGTTGGAAGTGGTGAGTTTTTACCCAGGATTCCGCCAGTCGGCACCGGGGAAATTTCACATTCGTGTTTGCCGGACGCTGTCGTGCGCCATGGGCGGAAGCTATGAGTTGATGGATGAGTTGTGCAAGTTGACCGGGATTGACCGTTCTGCGAGTGACTCGCACCACCATCCGATCAGCGTTTCGCCGTGCGGCAAATTCTCGGTGGAGTTTGCCGAGTGTCTTGCCTCTTGTGGAAGCGCGCCGGTTTGCATGGTGAACGATGATTTTCACGAGGCCATTGCACCCGCCAAGGCGCAAGCGCTCTTGGCATACTACGCGGCGGACGCCTGATTTTTCGGGGTTTGGGGCTTGGTGGGAAGATCCTTGGGGTCCGCTTGAAGTTTTTGGAAAGACTGGCCTCGGTTTTGGAGTATGCTCCTCACTTATCCACTTATGAAATTCTCCATTCGCGCCCTCGGTTTTTCTTGTTTTGCTGCTGTCCTTCCTGCCTCCGCAGATTCTGGCAACGGTTGGGTTTCCTACGCCGGCGGGGAAGGTCCCGGGAAGGGGAAGCATGTGGTTTTACTCGCCGGGGATGAGGAATATCGCTCGGAAGAGGCATTGCCAATGCTTGCGAAAATCCTCAGCGAGCGGCACGGCTTCAAATGCACCGTGCTTTTCTCGGTCGATCCCGACGGGACGATCAACCCGAACAAGGGGGATAGTCTCGGCATGCCGGAAACCTTGGACTCGGCGGATTCCATCGTGATTTCCCTGCGCTTCCGCAAGTGGTCGGACGCGGCGATGAAGCACTTCGACGATGCAATTCAGCGCGGTGTGCCAGTGCTCGGTCTGCGCACCAGCACTCACGCTTTCCAACTCCCAGGCGGCAGCGCGTTCAAGCATTACAACGAATTTGGCAAGAATGTGCTGGGCGAAAAGTGGGTGAGCCACTGGGGGCATCACAACGGTGAGGCCACGCGCGGGATCATTGCCGCTGCTTCTGCGGAGCATCCCTTGCTGCGCGGCGTGGAGGATGTTTTCGGCGATTCCGATGTTTATGAGGCTTATCCGCCTGCCGATGCGACGGTGCTGATGCACGGCCAAGTTCTCAAGGGCATGTCTCCAACAGATCCGCCGGCCGCTCGCGAAAAGCAGCGTGCAACGGACAAGGGGACGCAGGATATCAATACGCCGATGATGCCGATCGCTTGGGTGCGCGAGGTGAAAAATACTTCGGGCAAGTCGAACAAGGTTGTCTGCACGACGATGGGCGCAGCGACGGATCTGGCAAGCGAGGGGCTCCGCCGTTTCGTGGTGAATGGGGTGTTCTGGGGCCTCGGTCTCGATGTGCCAGCGAAGGCGGACGTCACTCCGATCGGTGAATTCGTTCCGACGAAATTCAAGTTTAACGGCTTCAAGTCGGGCGTCAAAGCGGCGGACCACGCGCTTTGACCGAGGCGGCGCGAACGAATTTGGATTCAAATTCGTGGGGGTCGGGTGAACTTGGGTGGTTTTTGTCAAGAATCGTGAGAGGATCCAAGGATGCAGCCCAAGCCCGACGCCATGCGCAGTGAGCGTGATTCCATGGGGACGATGGAAGTCCCTGTTGCGGCCCTTTACGGGGCCTCAACGCAGCGGGCGGTGCTGAATTTTCCAATTTCGGGGACTCCTTTGCCGCTGCCTTTGATCCATGCTTATGGCTGGATTAAAAAAGCGGCGGCACTCAGCAATGCCGAGCTCGGGCTGCTGGATCGCGGAATCGCTGCGAAAATTGCCGGAGTCGCAGAGGAAATCGCCGGGGGAATGCATGATGCGCATTTTCCGGTGGATCTCTACCAAACTGGCTCGGGCACTTCGTCGAACATGAATGTGAACGAGGTGATTTCCCGCCGCTGTGCCGAGTTGGATGGGACGGTGCAGGTGCATCCAAACGATCATGTGAATCTCGGCCAGTCCTCGAATGACACATTTCCAAGTGCGATCCACGTGGCGGTGGCCGTCGCGTTGAAGCGGGATTTACTTCCGAGTCTGGAGGGTTTGGCGGCGGGGCTCGAGCACAAGGCGCGGGAGTTTCACGGGGTGTTCAAAATTGGCCGGACTCATCTGATGGATGCGACGCCGCTGCGGCTCGGTCAAGAGGTCGGTGCTTGGGCGCGGCAGGTGCGACTTGGAATCGGCCGGGCTGAGCAGGCAATCACCGCGCTTTTGGAGCTCCC
>JBILPN010000049.1:0-11073 GCA_044373865.1 Luteolibacter sp.
GTGTCTTCGTCCGCTTCGCTGCCTGTGTGGGCGGCGGAATCCGTATTCTCTTCTTGGCGGAGGATGCGTTCCATGCGCTCGCGAGCTTCTTGTTCCTCGCGAATGCGATTTTTTTTGCGGTCGAGGAAGGCAAGCCAGATGCAGATTTCGTAGAGGACGATCATGGGCGACGCCATCAGGAGCATCGTGAAAATGTCGGGAGTTGGAGTGAGAATCGCAGCGGCGACGAAGATAGCGAGAATCGCATAAGAGCGGGTTTTCGACATTGTTTCGTAGCTGAGCAGGCCGAGTTTGACGAAGACCATGACGACCACGGGCAGCTCAAAGGAGAGGCCGAAGAGCAGGGTGAATTGGGTTGCGAATGAGATGTATTCGCCGATTCGCCAGTCGTTGGAGATGCCCATGTTGCCGCTCCATTCGTAGAAAAACAGCAGGGCACGTGGGAGGACCAGATAGTATGCGAAGCAGGCTCCCATGAGAAACAGCCCAAATCCGATGGCCAAGGCTGGCCAAAGCACGCGTTTTTCCTGGCTGTGGAGGCCGGGAAGGACGAACTGGAGGATGAACAGCAGCAACAAGGGGAACGAAATGACGATTCCCGCGACGAAGGAAAGCTTCATGGAAAGCATGAAGCCCTCGGTCGGCTTCAGGGCAGACATCATGTTGAGGTTCCCATGAGACTGGGTTTCCGTGGTGGGCTTGGTTTTGATGAGTGAGGCGACCTGTTGGACCAGTTCTGGAGCATCCTTGAGGGCCTTGAGGAAATCCGCTTGGCGCTCTTCGGGCAAATTGAGTGCCGCACGGAGCAGGCTCACTGACTGCGCGTGAAACTTGAGGTTTTCGTCATTGAGCAGGCGGAAGTAGGTTTCGCGTTGTTCGGGATCAAGGCCCATGGCGGCTTGTTCGACCTTGCGCGCCTCCTTCCAGAGCTCGGTGCTGATGGGGCGGGGGGCGTCGTCAGGGAGGGTGGCTTGCAGCTGTTTCAGCATCACCGCATCCACCGGTTGGCGGAAAAAATCCATCAAGCGGTTATTGTAAGCGAAGCAGAGCACCATCGCCACGAGCAGAGTGATGACGATCCGCGTGATCATGATGCGCAAATCCTCCAAATGCTCGAGGAATGGCTTTTCGTGCTCGGGATGAGTTTGCTCGCGGAGCTGGATGACTTTTTTCAGCAGATACATGCTTTGAAGGTGAGGGCGGGATTCAAGCGCCGCATCCCGGGTATCGCAAGGGCAGATGATGGCGGAAACGTTTTCATCGGTTCACATTCCAAAAATTGAGGCGATTTGAGGCTTCTCAATCCGTGGTGCGCTCGCAAGAATCTGGCCGATGAATGAATTGAGCTCGGTCCCTGCCCTGATTTTGGTTGGTTTGTGCGCGGGTTTGCTGCTTGCGGGCTTGCTTGTCGTGATGCAGATTTCAGGGCGGATTCGGCGGATTGAAACCCTGCTGGAGCGTGAGCCCGTCGCGCCCACGCCGCGAGAGGTGGTGCCAGGCTCGGCGGAAACGGCGGCTGGCGGGGCTTTTGAGATGTTTCTCGATGAGGAACCCGCACGACGCATGCTCAGCAAGAGCGAACAGTTCGCCGCATACCGCCAATGGAGGCAGGAAAAAGGCATGAATTGGTCGAACTCCTGAGGCGAAGTCGGCCGGAACTTGGTTTCGTTGCTAAGCAATTACAAATTATCGCGCCTTTTCGTTTTTCGCATTGCAAGCGCCGCCCCGGTTTGCATTCTCCGCGCATCCGGATCTCCGAACAAGATTTTCGGAAAACTGCTTGTGAAAATTTTCACAAGCTCTCATCTTCCGAGCACTGCAACGCCCTTCTCATGGCAAATATTTTCCCTCGCTGGTCCAATTTACTGCCTCTCAAAATCGCCGTCTGCGCTGGAACCGCAGCGGCTGGAGTGGCGCTTGCTTTTGCGTATTACGCAACGCCCAAGGCTTTGGTGCAGGGGTATCAGCCCTCGCAACCGATTCCATTTTCCCACAAGATTCACGTGGATCAACTGGGATTGGACTGCCGGTATTGCCATTCTTTCGTTGATGTTGCGGGTCACTCCAATGTTCCATCGGGGAACACGTGCTGGAATTGCCATCAGCACGTCCAGCGTGAGAGCCCGAAGCTTGCGCCGCTCCACAAGTCGATGGATGCGACCTATCCGGGTTACGACGGAAAGCCGATCGAGTGGGTTCGCGTCCACAAGCTCCCGGATTACGTGTATTTCGACCACTCCGCCCACGTCAGTCGCGGGATTTCCTGCCAAAGTTGCCATGGCGACGTGAACAAGATGGAAGAGGTTTACCAAGTGAACAGTCTCTCGATGGGCTGGTGTCTTGACTGTCACCGCGCGCCGGAAAAAGAACTCCGCCCGCTCGAAGAGGTTTATAACTTCAACTACGACGCTGCATCTTACCTCTCCAATAACCCGCAGCTGGGTGTGAAAACGACGGAAGATCTCGGTTTGAAGTTGAAGGAGCAGTTCAAGGTGAACCCCAAGGCAAGTTGTGCGACTTGCCACCATTGATCCCTACCGCCCGCACATTTTAAATTTCAATTTTCCTGCAGTCCACCATGAGCAAGCGCATTTTGCATCACCCCGCAGTCCCAGCCGATGAAACCACCGTTTCATGGCGCAGTCCGGGCCAGCTTGAAGACACGGCAGAGTTCCGCCAGTGGCTCGACCGTGAATTCCCGCAAGGAGCTGCGGAAATGGCGAACGAGGAGGATGCGGAGAACTCGCGACGTTCCTTTTTGAAATTGATGGGAGCCTCCACCGCGCTCGCCGGCTTGGGAATGGCCGCTTGCCGTCGCCCGGAGTCTTACATCGTCCCTTACACGAAAGCACCCGAGTGGGTGATTCCAGGCAAGGCCACTTATTACGCATCCAGCATGCCGCGTGCCCACGGTGCCACGCCGCTGGTGGTGACTTCCTTTGAAGGCCGTCCAACCAAGCTCGCACCTAACGGTTTGCATCCTGACACGGAAGGCACCGACTTGTTTGCGCAAGCTTCGATTCTGGACCTCTACTCGCCATCTCGCTCGACCCGAGTTCTCAAAGGTGGAATGCCGTCGAACCGAGCTGACTTTGAGGCTGCTCTCGCTGCCATCGCCAAAGATTCCTACTCCAAAGTTGGTTTTCTTTTTGGGGCTGATGATTCGCCGACCCGCGCCCGTCTCACTCGCGAGATTGCGGCGAAGTTCACGGCCGCAAAGTTCTACCGTTACGAGGCACTCGCCGACGAAAACTCGGATGTGGTTCTTGGGAAAGGCGTAAAAATCGTCACAGACTTCACACTCGCTGACCGAATTCTTTCGCTGGACTGCGATTTTGTGCAGTCCGACCCGCAAGGGCCGGTGACTCCTTTCTTTGACCGCCGCAAGCCAGAGGGTAAGTCTTACCTGAACAAGGCTGACGCTTCAAAAATGAACCGCCTGTATGCCGTGGAGGCCGCCTTCAGCCTCACTGGCGGCATGGCCGACCACCGCTTGCGCGTGGCTCCGAGCCAAGTCAATGCCGTGGCCGCACAGATCGCTCGTGCGCTTGGAGTGAAGAGCAGCGCTGCAATTGTCGCTCCAGAACTCGCTGATCCTAAACAGGTGGAGTGGGTGAAGGCCGTGGTGGAAGACCTCAAGGCCCATGCTGGGAAATCTGCGGTTCTTGCAGGTTCGCGCCAGTCCCTCTCCGTTCACTTGCTTGCGCATGCAATCAACGCCGCGCTTGGCAACATTGGCGAAGGCAAGCCTCTCTTGGCTGTCCAAACGGAAACTGCGGAACTCGGAAATCTCGCGGCGCTGAAGGCGGACATCGACAACAATGTCATCGACACTCTCGTCGTCCTCACCCCTTCCAATCCGATTTACGATGCGCCTTCGGACCTCAACTTTGCCGAAGCGTTCGGTAAATTGAAGATCACCATCCAGCTTGGCGCCCGGACTCATGCCACCGCGCACGCCGCGACTTGGCACGTGCCAGCGTCTCATTACCTCGAATCGTGGGCGGATGCCCGCAGTGCACGCGGGGTTTACACGATGGTGCAGCCGATGATTTTGCCGCTGTATCAGGATTGTGTCTCGGAAATCGAGCTGCTGCTGGCTTTCCTCACCGAGGATGGAAAGCTGTCGAGCGGTGCAGGCGAAAAAGATGCGCCATCTCCTGCCTACGCGGCCGTCCGCCAAACCTTTGCGAAACTCGCCGGGGAAGGGGACGCTGCTTGGAAGGCACTTCTGCGTGATGGTTTCCTCGCAGGTTCAAACTACCCACTCGTCAATCCGGAACCAAAAACCGAGATGGCGGCACCTCTTGTTGGAAGTGCGCCGACAACGAAATCCCTCGAAGTCCTGTTTTCCACCGACCTTTCCGTCCTCGACGGCCGCTGGATTGACAACGGCTGGCTTCAGGAAGCTCCGGATCCAATCTCGAAGTTGGCTTGGGACAACGCGGCGCTCATTGCACCAAAAACCGCCAAGGAACTTGGGATTTACGACGAAATCATCAGCCCTGAACCCGTCACCTCGGTGCTCGGTCTTGAGAGCACTTACGCAAAGGTCGGTCCGGACGGAGAAGGCGAGCACCGCAAGTCACCGGTCATCTTGATCGAGGTGAATGGCAAGTCACTCGAAATTCCGGTGCTGATCTCCTTCGGCCAAGCGGAAAATACCATCGTCATTCCGCTCGGTTACGGCCAAGGGTTCAACGCAAGCGATGAACTCGGCCGGGACACAAAGAATCAACACCACGTCGGCCTTGTGGGGGTGAATACCGGCTTCAATGCCTATCCGCTTCGCACCGCTGGAACGTCTTATTTTGCAACAGGTGCCAAGGTTACGAAGACCGGCAAGCGCTACTCGATGGCTCTGACTCAGGAGCACAGCGCGATGTATGGCCGTGCAATTGCCCGTGAAATCTCGACGATGGACGACGAGGTGAAAGGTGATTTCGGTGCGCAACTTGCAAATGTCGCGAAGCAAGGGAACGACTCGCACGCACCGCCAAATATTTCTCTCTACAAACCGGAAACCTCGAAAAATTTCGATCCAGGTCCGGACGGCAAGGCACAGCCCCTCTTGAGTGATCCGCTGCATCAGTGGGCGATGTCGATTGATCTGTCATCCTGCATGGGTTGCAATTCCTGCTTGGTGGCGTGCCAAGCGGAAAACAACATTCCAATCGTTGGAAAAGAGCAAATCGCGCGGGGTCGTGAAATGCATTGGATCCGCATGGATCGGTATTTCGCCACGCAGAAGGACAATACCTTCGACGATGCGAACCCTGAGTTCATCCCACAACCGGTGGCCTGCATGCACTGTGAATTGGCACCTTGCGAGACGGTTTGTCCGGTCAACGCGACCGTTCACACCGAGGATGGTCTCAATGCGATGGCATACAATCGCTGCATCGGCACTCGCTACTGCGCCAACAACTGCCCTTACAAGGTCCGTAAGTTCAATTACTTCGACTACAACAAGCGCAATCCTCTCATCGAGAAAAACCTCTACAAGGGTCCTCTGGGCCAGAAGCAAACGGGGGAGGCTCCGCATCTTCAGAAGAACCCGAATGTCACCGTCCGCATGCGGGGTGTGATGGAGAAGTGCACGTATTGCGTCCAGCGCCTGAAAGACTCAGTGATCCGCCAAAAGCGCGGGCAAAAGCAAGAGGCGCTCGTCGCGGGCAAGCCATCCACGGAAATGGAAGTCACCGCCAAGACGCTCCGTATTCCGGTGGACTCGGTCAAAACCGCTTGCCAAGAAGCCTGCCCGGCCCATGCCATCAGCTTTGGAAATCTTCTGGATCGGGAAAAATCCGAGATGTTCCGCAGCAAGCATATTGATCGGAATTATGATCTTCTCAACTACCTGAACACGCGCCCACGCACCAGCTATCTCGCCCGCGTCAAGAATCCAAATCCAGCCATGCCCGACGCCAAGTTCATCGGCAAGGCAACGGTTCACATGGTCTAATCGATTTTTCCTTCGAGTTTTCAATTTTCATCCAACATGGCATCCACCACTCAAACCGCACCGGAAAAACCAAGTTCCGGAGTCAAGCTTCCGGTGCTTGAGCGCGAAAAGCTCATTCTTAGCGGCCGCTCTTATCACTGGATCACCGAGCGCATCTGTGGCGTCGTGGAGAATAAGCAACCCTTTCTTTGGTGGTTGCTGTTCATCCCATCCGCTTTGATTGCCTTGATCGGCGTCGGTGGCGGCTTGACCTACTTGGTCTCAACGGGTGTGGGTGTGTGGGGCATGTCAAACCGGGTTTTCTGGGGTTTCGACATCACGAACTTCGTGTTCTGGATCGGCATCGGTCACGCCGGGACGTTGATTTCTGCGGTGCTGTTCTTAACCCGGCAAAATTGGCGGACGTCAATCAACCGAGCGGCTGAGGCGATGACGATTTTCGCGGTGATGTGCGCCGGCATTTTCCCGGCTTTCCACGTGGGGCGGGTTTGGTTTGCTTGGTTCCTTGCTCCGGTGCCAAATGCGAATGCGGTTTGGCAGAACTTCAAGTCCCCCTTGCTATGGGACGTGTTCGCTGTTTCGACGTATTTTACGGTTTCTCTGATCTTTTGGTATCTTGGAATGGTTCCTGACCTCGCAACGATTCGGGATCGCTGCAAGCCCGGGCTGCGCAAGTTCCTCTACGGCATCTTTGCCATCGGCTGGCGCGGTGGAAACCGGCAGTGGAGCCACTATGAAATGGCGTATCTCTTGCTCGCCGCGCTTTCAACCCCGCTTGTGCTTTCGGTGCACTCGGTGGTGTCCTTCGACTTCGCAACATCGATCGTCCCCGGTTGGCACACGACGATTTTCCCGCCTTACTTTGTGGCAGGTGCAATTTTCGGTGGCTTCGCGATGGTGCTTACCATCATGGTTCCGGCCCGTTTCATCTACGGCCTGCAGGATCTCATCACCATGAAGCACATCGACAACATGGCGAAGATCATTCTCCTGACCGGGACGATCGTTGGTTATGCTTACTTGATGGAGTTGTTTGTGGCCTTCTACTCCGGTTCGATCTACGAGATGGATGCCTTCAAGTTCCGCATCGCCGGTCCTTACTGGTGGGCCTACGCAGCGATGATGAGCTGCAACGTGCTTTCTCCTCAGGTTTTTTGGTTCAAGGCGTGCCGCGAGAATCTTTGGGTCATCATGATCGTTGCCATGTGTGTTAACGTTGGCATGTGGTTTGAGCGATTTGTGATCATCGTCACCACGCTTGCACGGATGTTCCTCCCGGGTGACTGGAAAACCTACAGCCCAAGTGGTGTCGAGCTCATGACTTTTGTTGGAACGATCGGCCTCTTCCTTGCCCTCTTCCTCATGTTCCTCCGCTTCCTGCCATGCATCAACATTGCTGAGGTCAAGTGGACCTTGCCAGAGTCTGATCCACACCATGACGACCATCACGACCATCCAGATGAGGGCGTCGTGAAAGAGGCCGCTTATCAGAAGGAGCTCGTCTGAGCCGCAACCATCCATCTCAACTCTCAAATCTGAAATTTTTCCTGTGAGCACCACCCGCAAACGCGTTTATGGCTATCTCGCCGAGTTCAAGAGTGCATCGGCGCTCTACAAGGCGGCGGAGAAGATCCGCGACGCCGGCTTTAAGAAATGGGATTGCTATTCTCCCTATCCCATCCACGGCCTGGATGGCGCGATGGGGATGAAGCGCTCGATCCTGCCTTGGTTCGTCTTTTTCGGCGGAATGACGGGCACCGCGACGGCATTTGTGCTGCAATACGGCACGCAGGTTGTGCTGTATCCCACGGTGGTGCAGGGCAAGCCGGCTAACATTTTCACGATTCCGGCCTTTTTCCCGGTGATGTTTGAGCTGACGATTTTGTTCTCTGGCATCACCACCTTGTTTGGTTTGTTGGCGCTCATGCAGCTTCCGCGTCTCAATCACCCGCTGTTTGCGAGTCGTCAGTTTCACCGCGCCACGGATGATGGATTTTTCATCGCCATTGAAGCTCGGGATCCAAAGTTCAGCCCGAACGGGACTCTCGCGTTGCTCTCTGACATCGGCGGCTCCAACATCGAACTCGTCGAAGAAGAGGACTGAGGGAAAGTTCAGAATTTAAATTCAAATCTCTAATCAAAGATGCGTTACTTTTTCCTCGCTTATGCGCTTGTCGCAGTGCTCGTCGTCGGAATCTTCGGATTGCGCGGGCAGAAGTTTTCCAAGCCGCCAGTCCGGATTTTTGCGGACATGGATGAGCAGGATAAACTGAAGGCTCAGAAGCCCAGTGAATTTTTCTCTGATGGCTTGGGCAGTCGTCATCCAGTGGGTGGCACTCAGCCACGGGGCTTTAACCCAGAAGGGGCCCGCGTTTTGGGTGGCATCGATGAAAACGAATTTGGCGGGCTTCCGGGTTACTACTACACTGGTCATGTCGGAGATTATTTCGGCAACGGCGCGCCTGAAGAGCTAGAACTCACTGAATCCACCGCCACCGCGCTCATCCAGCGTGGCGAAGAGCGCTACGGAATCTATTGTGCGATCTGTCACGGCAAGTCGGGTGATGGCCAAGGCATCACCGGTCAATACGGCGTTCCTGGAATCGCCAATTTCCATCTCGATAACTTCAAGCACGCGACCTACCCCGATGGTCGGATGTTCGAAGTCATCACTCACGGCAAGGGCATGATGAGCGGTTATGGTTCCAACATCCCAGTTCGGGATCGTTGGGCGATCATTGCTTACATTCGTGCTTTGCAGGTCGCCAAAGAGGCGCAAACCAATTCCAAATAACTTTTCCCCGATTCCAATCGAAATGGCTCACCACCACGTCACATCTGCAGACATCGCGATCAACGGCGATCACCTCGACACCTCAAAGGTCTCGAAGGTTAAAACGGCTGCCCTTGGGGTGGCGGTTCTCGGCACGCTCGCCAGCATGTATCTCCTGTTCCTTGCGCCGGAGAAAATTCGCGGGCCTTTCGCTTATTCTTGGCTCTATGCGTTCTACTTTTTCCTTACCCTGTCCATCGGTGGGGTTTTTTGGACTCTGTTGCACAATGTTTCCAATTCGGGTTGGGGCACGTCGGTGCGCCGCACCTTTGAAAACTTGGGTTCGACGTTTCCATGGATGTTCCTGTTTGGCATACCTTTGCTTTTCCCTCAGGTGCAGGTTTATCTTTACGAGTGGATGAACACGCATCGCGCGGCGCATGGGGATGTCAAAGAGCATCTTCATCACGTGGATCACCTGCTCTACAACAAGTATTGGTACATGAACGTGCCGTTTTGGTATTTCCGCGCTGGCTTCTACTTTTTTGGGTTGAGCGCAGTGATTTATGGATTGCGCAAGCTTTCGACGGCGCAGGACACGGACATGAACCCAGGGACCCGGCGTTTGTTTAAAGCGCGCTTCCACTCGACCTACACCCTAATTATTTTCGCGCTAACCATCACCTTCACCGGATTCGATTTTCTGATGGGTCTCGACTACAAGTGGTTCTCGACGATGTGGGGGGTCTATTTGTTCTCGGGAGCGGTGCTCAACTCGATGGCGGTGATTGTGATCGTTTGCACCTGGCTGAAGAGTCAGGGTCATTTGAAGCATGTCACTGGTCCTGAGCATTTCCACATCATGGGCAAGCTGATGTTCGCCTTCACCACATTCTGGGCCTACATTGCATTCTCTCAGTATTTTCTGATTTGGTATGCAAACATTCCTGAAGAAACTTCCTATTTTGCGATTCGTAACACCGGCCACTGGAACCTCGGAATGTATGCCTTGGTGCTAGGTCACTTTGTGGTTCCCTTTATTGTGCTGTTGCAGGCTTGGTTGAAGAAAAACCCCAAGTTGCTCTCGGTTGTTGCAGTCTACACCTTGTGCATGCACGCCCTTGACCACTATCTCATTTCCATCCCGGAGCGTGGCATCTCGTTGGGCCGGATCAGGCCTGAGGTTTTCGGTGACATTCAAGTTTCCATTCCCGGCGCATTCTGGGGAGATATTTTGGCTTTCATCACCTTAGGTGCCGCCTTTGTTTTCTTCTTGCTGCGGGCACTCGGTCAACACTCGCTCTATCCGAACCGGGATCCGCGGATCCTCGAGTCTGCTAACGTTTCAAACTGATCTTCACTCCCTCACATGGACCCAACTCGCGATAATCCGCTCATCCGTTTCACCAGCTTCTGGTGGGGCATCGGTACCTTTCTATTGTTTGCTGCGTTGCTAGGCGTGGTTTGGCTATTCACCCGGTCTGAGCCTTCGGATCTTGAGGCAGAAGCTGCGAAGCCGCGTTATGCCACCAAGGCGACTGTGGATGCTGCGCAGAATGAAAGTTTCCCAAGCGCGCAGATGGGCGCTGCCATTTCGAGTGTTGCCCAGCAGTTGCTTGCGTCCAAGCCGACGGCGGTGGAGCTTCCTGAGCAGATCGTTCCTGGCTCTGCAACAGCCAAAAAGCTTGCTGAAGCACCGCCGGTTGACACGTCTTTGGTGGATCAGGCGCCTGCTGACGAAGGCCCCGTTGATCCTGCGGTGATGGAGATCGGGAAGGCTCAATTCATGATTTGCGGCGCATGCCACGGTCAGAATGGCGAGGGAACTCCCGCCGGTCCGCCGTTGGCTGGCTCCGAGTGGGTGACGGGACCTGTTTCCAACTTGGTGATCATTCAACTTCGTGGTCTGCAAGGGCCGATCACGGTTGCCGGCAAGGAATACAATTTTCCGGGTGGAATGGCTCCTATGGGTTATCAGACGGATGAGCAGATCGCCAACGTGCTCACCTACATCCGCAACAGTTTTGGAAACAAGGCATCTTCCGTGAAAGCGGAGCAGGTTGCCGCACTTCGCAGTGAGGTTGGCAAGCCGCAGGTTACGGCCGCTGAGTTGACTCAACCTTGATTCTTTCACCTTTCTATCATTCATACCGATGTCATCCGTCTCCACCACCCCAGATCAAGACGCCTTGCTGCGCGCCGGGATTGATCGTTCGTTGCGTCACCCGGTGATGTTTTTTCTAACCAGCGGGGCTGCATGGCTCGCGGTTTCGATCGTTCTCGGCATCATTGCTTCGGCCAAGGTCCACAGTCCGGAGTTTCTATCAGCTTGTTC
>JBILPN010000527.1:0-3198 GCA_044373865.1 Luteolibacter sp.
GGTCGAGTCGCCCTTGTTGTGGAAAACCTGCTTCATCCAAAAACAGGCAACGGAGCTATTAAGGACAGCCAGCAGTCGAAAGTAGAGGGCGTCATCGGCAGCCGCCGGCAGTTTGATGATGGGTGCGTGACGATTGAAAACTGCCGCTCCTGCTTCGAGCACGAACTGGTTGTGAGTTGCGACGAATGGGAAGGCGATTGTTCTCGCGGGCGAGAGCCGCTCCAAACACACCTGATGCCATTCCCACCAAGGGCGCCCTTCTTGGAAGTAGGTTAGTTTAGCGAAGGTTGCCCGATTTCCGAGAACCGAGCGGAAGGTCCAAAGGCGATTGTTAAATTCGCCGAATCGACTGAGTGGTGCAAGTTGGTCTCCGTCGTATGGGAAGAATGCTGCGTCCGCCGGCTCGATACTCCAGTCACGAACCTGTTCGCCGGTGATGAACAAACGACTGAATAAGGATGGTAAGTGTGAGCGGCGGAAGTATTCCGCAGGACCTACGAACACTTCGTCGCAGTTAGTCATCCCAAATACGCCGATTACGTCGATTAGAGCACGGAGCGGGGATTCTCCAGCTTCATCAATCAATTCCTTCAACTCTGCCGCACCACCGCCGCCGATACTCCAGGGATGCCGGTGAAAGTTGGCGCGTGGAGAATCAGCCGCGTTGACCCATTCGCTAACGCTTCCAGGTTGGTCGACCTGTTTTAGAATTGATTGCCACACAACTCCCATCTCTGGCTCGTCGGGCGATGAAGGTTCGCCGCGAATGCCGAGCACCGTGCGAATGTTGCCACTCACCGGCGGCTGATTTTTCCCAAAAAGTATGACCGTGGGGGTTCCGTGGCCGGGGATGTAGGCGCCCGAGGTGTCGAGGACGTGGGTGAGGTCCCAGCGCGGGAGGTATTCCTCGATGAGCTTTTTGCCAAACTCGCGCTTCATGAAGGAATTCGACGTAATCTGCCCGACGTATCCGGCCGGCTGCTGCGGGGTGCCGTCGCCTTTGACCGCGAGGTCGAAGAAGCGCTCCATGAAGGGCACGGAGAGCGCATACCTGCCGTGGCACGAGGGGAAGCGCGCGCGGTAGAGTTCGCTGACGGCGCGGTCCTTCACGTTGATGTAGGGCGGATTGCCGACGACGGCGTGATATTGCTGGCCGAGGATGCGGTGCAGGGCCTCGCCGTCCTCGACCTCGTAGTGGTGCTTGAGTTCGTCGCGGAAGACCTCCTCGCCGGTGTCGAAGGTGCGCTGGGTACCCGCCGTGAAGGACTCGCTCTCGCGGAAGCGCCGCCCGTGCAGCAGGGAATCCCCGGCGGCGACGTGGATTTGGAAGTCCGGCGCATCCTTGAGCTGCCGGACGCCGGAGACCTGAAGGGCGGCGAGCAGCAGGCGGAAGCGGGCGATGGCCACGGCGAAGGGATTGAGGTCCACGCCGAACACGCCATCCAGCGCGCGCTGGGCGAGCACCCGCGGGTTCTCGCCGGGGCACTCGTCCTGCCAGATGCGAAACATCCGGGCGAAGGTGCCGAGCAGGAAGTGGCCGGAGCCGCAGGTGAAATCGATGAGGCGGACGACGCGATAGCCGAAGGTCTCGATGGCGGGCGTGAGGGTGCGGTCGAGGATGAAGGACTCGACGAAGTCCGGCGTCTGGAGCAGGGCGTATTTTTTCCGCGCCGCCTCGGACAGGTCCTGGTAAAGATCGCCGAGGAAGCGGGTGTTCCAGTCCGGGTCGGTGAAGTCGTGGAGTAGCGCGCCGGTGGCGGGGTTGGTCTTCTGCCAGAACTGGAGGAGTTCGCGGCAGGCATCGCCGGAGGGAGCGGCGAGCCAGAGCGGGTTGTGTTTCTTGTCGAAGAACTCGCGCATCCCCGGCAGCTTGCCGACCTCCTCGAAGATCTCGATCAGGTAACCGCGGTCGGTGTTGTCCTGAGGCAGGCTGCGGAAGAACACCTCGTGCTCATCGCGCGCCCGCTGCAAGCGCGCGCCCGGCCCGGAGAGCTTGGGCGTCTCCACCAGCTCGTTGTCCTCCAGGAAGCGAACGAACACGCAGCCCAGCACCCAGGCCACCGCCACCTGGGTCAGCTCCTCCTCACGCCACGCCTTGTAGGTGAGCGCGGTGCGCTTCTTCGCGATGGCGTCCGCGTATTGCGCCAACAGCGGCGCGTCCACCGCCGGGTCGGCATCGCAGCGCGCCCGCAGGTCATCCTCCAGCCGCTTGACCATGGTAGTGCGCGAGCCGGTCTTGCTCTGGAGGTCGGCGAGGAGTTTTTTGGAGTCGATCATTTTGAGGGTAGAAGCTGAGATAAAGGGGGTGAACCGCGGAGGCGCAGAGGTCGCGAAGGGACGCGAAGACGAGGGTTTCGGTGGTCAGGGAGCGGTGGCGTTGAAGGCGGTTTCGAAATCGGTGGCGGCGGTCATGATTTGATCGAAGGTGGGAGTGTCACCGAAGAACATGGGGCCGAGCATTTCGGCGTAGTCGGACTTCCACGTGGCGAGGTGCTCCGGTGGTGGTGTCAGGCGGAAGCTGCCGGGTTTGTGGGTGGTGTAATCCACCCAAGAAAAGCGGAAGAAGAGTTCGCGGTGTTCGGCAACGCGTGCGAAGAGAGCGGTCTGCGCAAGCGCTCGTTCGCCGACGCCGGCGTGGAGCAGGCACCAAAGATCATAGTAGTGGCGGGCCATGCGAATTTTCCGGGGCTTGCCGGCGGGGCGGAAGGTTTCCTCGTGGAGGAGGCAGGCTTTTTCCCAGAACGTGCGCTCGGCGGAGAGGACGCGGACAGGGAAGGCCGGTGCGGGATCGAAGGCCGGGAAGTGGCCGGTAACGTAGGAGAGAATGGGTTTCTCCTCGTGCGGCCAATCGTCGGAGCGGGCACCGAGTTCGATTTTCACCACCGGCCGCACGTAGCCTGCGGCACCGGTCGGGAACACGGATGGGTAGTGGAAGAGCAGGCACTGGCCGTCCGGCATGTCTGGATCGACTTCGAGCTGCCAACCGGTTTCACCGAGCGACTCCCGGATGCGGGATGCGAGAGCGGGTTGCAACGTGCCCTGCACCCACTCGCGGCAGGTATTCATGAGCGCTTCGAGGCGGGCCTTGCGTTGTTTGTTGCTGGGAGCGCGATCGGGAGCCGCATCTCCGCCAAAGCCGAGGGCCTCCTTGTCCACGATGATGTCGATGTCCTCGGAAAAGCGCTCGATGAGTTTCCA
>JBILPN010000528.1:0-3196 GCA_044373865.1 Luteolibacter sp.
TTCTTGGGAAATACCGGACGATTCTTTGGCTATCCATTGTCTATTGCCTTGGGCATGCCGCGCTGGCTTGCATGGGTTCATTCGGTGCCTCGCCGCAATGGCTATTCGTTGGGCTGCTGCTGATTTGCATTGGTTCCGGTGGCATCAAACCCTGTGTTTCCGCCCACGTTGGCGATCAATTCGGCAAAAAAAACCACCATCTCATTCCGCGAATTTACAATTGGTTCTATTTTTCGATCAATTTTGGTTCATTCTTCTCCACCTTGCTAACTCCATGGTTGTTGGAGAAATACGGGCCTCACTGGGCGTTTGGAATTCCAGGCGTTTTGATGGCCATCGCAACCTACATGTTTTGGTTGGGGCGCCATCGGTTTGTGCATATCCCACCGTCTGGAAGCGGATTCTTCAGGGAAGTTTTTTCGCGTGATGGCATGGTGGCATTGGGGAAACTGATTCCGCTGTTTGGTTTCATCGCCGTGTTTTGGTCACTCTATGATCAGACCGGTTCGTCGTGGGTGCTGCAGGCGCAGCAAATGAATTTGCACTTTCTCGGCGTCACTTGGCTGGAATCACAGATTCAAGCCGTCAATCCGATTCTGATTCTGGTGTTTATTCCTCTTTTCACTTTTGTCATCTATCCATGGATGAACCGCGTCTTTCTCTTGACGCCACTGCGCAAGATCGGTCTCGGACTGTTGCTGATTGCCGCATCGTTTGGGCTGACGACCGTGGTGCAGACGTGGATTGATGCCGGGCAAAGGCCTTCGATTGGTTGGCAAATTTTAGCCTATGTCATCATCACTGCGGCGGAGATCATGGTGTCCATTGTGGGGCTAGAGTTCGCCTACACCCAAGCACCTCGCGCGATGAAGTCTTGGGTGATGGCCTTGTTCTGGCTTTCGGTTTGGGGTGGCAACCAGTTCACGGCACAGGTCAATCATTTTATAGGAATTCCTTCTGCTGGGCAGCATCAATTTGCCCAAGCGATTCAGAGTTTGCCGGCGGATTGGCAGGAGTCTCCACGCAATGTGCTGCTTCCAGGTTTTGACGGTGTCACCGGCACAAAAGATGACCTGATGGCGCGCGCGCAAATGGGCCGATTGGATTCGTTGGAAATTCCAGGGCGACAGATTTTTCATGCCGCCGCCAGTCGCATTGAAATGCGCTCCAGCGTGGGATTTCCCTCGAAAAAAATGGGACAGGAATGGATTGGCGGGGCGGTCGATCCATGGGGCAATCCATTGATTTATGATCTAATTGATTCGACACACGCGCGAATATCCAGCGCCGGCCCGGACCGACTTCCCAAGACCCAGTGGGATCTATCCTTGTTGATTGAAAAAGTCGGTAGCGAGACCAAGCGGGTGGATGACAGTTGGCTGGGACGCAGGAAGGCGGCTCTTGGGATCAAGGATAAACCCTCGCAGGCGGGATTCAGACGAGAGGAGGTTTCCGGCGGTCAAAGCAAGTTGGAAGGCGCTGCCTATTTTCGCTTCTTCACATGGCTGGTGCTGGGAACCCTCCTAGTTTTCATTCCATTCGCCTGGTTCTATCGACCGCGCACGTATTTGCACGATTGATGGACTTGCTCGGATTAAATCCGCTCAAGCGCCAATTTTTTCGCGCACCGCGGCGGACAGAATTTTCCCATCGGCCCGGCCGTCTGCGAGTTCTTGTGCACGTTTCATCACCTTGCCCATGTCAGCCTTGCCGATGGCTCCTGTTTCGGAAATTGCCTGCTCGACGATGCTTAGCAGCTCGGTCTCGGTGAGCGCGGCGGGCAGATAGCGGGAGAGAATTTCAATTTCAGCCTTCTCCGTGACCGCAAGCTCGGCGCGCCCGGCGTTTTCAAACTGCTCGCAAGAATCAAGGCGCTGCTTGATCTGCTTGCGGACGAGTGCGAGGACCTCGGCTTCTTCCAGCGGTGTGCCCAAGCCACCCTTCTCAATGGATGCATTGGTCAGGGCGCTTTTTAAGGCTCTCAACGCATTCAGGGCAAGGCTGTCCTTGGCCCTCATTGCGGTTTTAATGTCTTCAGGGATGCGGTTTGCGGTGTCGCTCATGCCTGTTTCGTATCACGACCGCCGCTATAGCCAAGCAAAACGTGGAAATCCGTCCCTTCCCCGAGGACCAAAAAATTCTTTGTCGCTTTTTGGTTGACGTGACGATGATTCTCGTTATGATCAAGGTCGTTATGAATGACGTTGTGCAATTCTCCCGCGCGTTGGCCGATCAGACGCGCTGGCGAATCATCCGCTTGGTTCTAAGGGATGCTTTGTGTGTGTGCGAGTTGGCCGACATTTTGGAAATGCCGCAATCTTCGGTGTCAAGCCACGTGCAAGTCATTCGCAAAGCTGGGTTGCTAGAGAGCGAGAAGTGTGAGAAGTGGACGTACTTTCAAATCAATCGAAGTCATCGAAAGCTCATTGAGCTGCTTGCCAAGACTTTTTCGGACGAGGACGATGAAGTTGCGAAATCTGATTCTGCGAGAGCGCGGGAACGCTTGGCGCGCCGTGAGAACAGTTGCTGCCCCGGACCGAAGAATCTTCAAGTTAGAAAATACTGAAAAACGACATTCATGAAACTATCTGATCTCAAATCGCTTTTAGCCCTGCATTCGGAGTTGAATTTTCGCATTGCTTTGCCGGATGGTGCGTCGATTCCTCTCTCATTTCATGTGACCGAGGTGGGACGTTTGCATAAGACGTTTCTCGATTGTGGAGGGACGCTCCGCGAGTCCACGGTCTGTCAACTCCAGATTTGGGTTGGGGAAGATTACAAGCACCGCATCGAAACTGGAAAAATGGCTGCTATTCTAGCAAAGGCCGGTCCGCTTTTTCCGGATGATTCGATCGCGGTGGAAATTGAATATGAAGACCGTGTGATTTCTCAATACACCATTCAAAGCCACGAGTTGCTTGTCGATGCAGTGGTTTTGAATCTCGCGCACAAGCACACCGAGTGTCTTGCTCCGGAATTATGCGGACTTCCGGCATTGCGTCGCTTGCCTGCCATCGGTCGCAAGTCTGGGTGCTGCTAAATTGGAATTCGAATTAGAAATTGATCAAACAACGATTATGGCGATACGTATTGGAATCAATGGCTTCGGCCGCATGGGACGCTTGGCACTTCGCGCTGGCTGGGATTTTCCGGAAATTGAATTCGTTCACATCAATGAAATTGGCGGAGATGGAGT
>JBILPN010000529.1:0-3195 GCA_044373865.1 Luteolibacter sp.
CCCCGGAATCCGTCGAGTGCTCGTTCCGGGTTGCCGGCAGACGACCGGAGCTTTGGGATCCGGTGACCGGGGCGATTCGCGACGCAACCGCATTCCGCCAGCAAAACGGCCGCACGATGCTGCCGCTGGAGCTTGACCCCTGCGGTGCCGTGTTCGTCATCTTCCGCAAAGTGATCGGGACGGACACGCGCGGAACCTCAGCCAGCAACTACCCGGCGCTCACCCCCCACTTGGAACTCGATGGCGCATGGGACGTAAGGTTCGATCCCGAATGGGGAGGCCCGGCGAATGTTCGCTTCGACGAACTGACTGACTGGACCCAACACAGCGAATTGGGTATCAAATACTATTCCGGCACGGCGACCTATCGAAAAACCTTCGCGCTGCCGGAGGCCCCTGAAAATGGCCGCCAACTGATCCTCGATTTGGGGCAGCTGCATGAACTTGCAGAGGTGCGAGTGAATGGACAAAACCTCGGTGTGGTCTGGACCAAGCCCGCCCGCGTCAACATCTCCCGCGCCCTCAGGGCCGGAGACAACGAACTGGAAGTGAGCGTCGTCAACCTCTGGCCCAACCGTCTGATCGGCGATGCCTCGCTGCCCGATGAGAAGCGCTTTACAGAGACGAACATGCGCAAATTTGTTGCCACCTCCCCGCTTCTGCCTTCCGGGCTGCTCGGGCCGGTCAAAATTTTGGGACACGACACCACGCACTAAACCCGGGCCAACATCGTCACCATGCATCCCAATAGGGTAAAAACAACAATTTCAGCTTTCCGGGATCATCGAATATCGGGCGAAAAAGTAAACGCAAGCTACAGACATGGAATGTGTGTTTCCAGATCGGTCCGGCACGCCAGTGAATGCTTCAGCAACTAACAAAAATCATAATTAAAGAAAAAAAACCCATGAAAAAAACATCCAACAATCAATTCACAAGAGCATCAGTCCCAACGATCCTTGTCATCGCCTGCCTAGCAGGGAGCCAGGCATTCGCTGCGGATTACTTTCATTTAGGGGGGGCGGATAATGTCAGGTTTGACAGCGCAGCATTGTTTTCAAATACCGACGGGAGCACAACAGCGGCAACAGTAGCCCCAGGCCCAAGTGACAACTTGTTCTTCTATAACTCCACCCTGACCGGTCCTGTGAACCTGAAGCTTCTATTGGGGGGGACTGCCCGGACCTTCAATTCCATGACTTTCCGCAGCAACGCGGGCACCACCCAAATCAACCGGGATGTAGAAGGGGGCGGCACTGGCGGTAACACCGTTCTTAGCATCGGGGCGGGGGGTATTACGCTCGCTGCCGGTGCGGGCGCTCTAAGCTTCGGCAAATTAGCCGCCAGCGGCGACAATCAAAGAGTCACTGTCGGAGCGGTCGCGAGTTTTACCATCAGCAATAACTCCGCCAACGCGCTTACCTTCAATCGAGAATTTGATGGTCGGACCAATAATACAACCCAGGTGATCACTGTGGCCGGGTCTGGCTCGGGTAACACGATCTTTGCTGGGGGGATACTGGCCAATAGCACTGGACGCGATCTGGCCATGGTCATCGACAGGACTGGCGCCGGAGTCGTCAGGATCGAGGGAGCCGGCACCTACACTGGCGGGACCACTCTGAATCAGGGGACGCTGCAGGTCCGTAGCAGCTCTGCCCTCGGCAGCGGCGGTTTGGCGATCAATGGCGGCATTTTGGCTTCATTCATTTCGGCCAGAACCCTGGCAAACAACGTGACGGTTGGCGGCAACTTCACCCTTGGGGGCTCTGGCCACGCGATCACCTTGAATGGAACGACGAACCTCGGTGGCGGAACCCGCGTCATTACCACGGCGAACACAGCCACCTTTGGCGGAGTCATCTCCAACGGAGGTATCAGCAAGCAGGGTGCCGGCTCGCTGGTGCTGAACGCGCAAAACACCTACACCGGCGCGACCAGCGTCACCGCGGGCACGCTCGTCATCGGCGCTTCCGCCAGCACCCACGCTGATTCCGCCGTGACCATTTCCAATTCCGGTTCGTCCTTGGTGGTGAACGGAACGATCAACGGAACACTTCATTCGGGCGTGTCCACAATCCTGAGCGGTTCCGGCACGGTGACGGGGGCGGCCACGGTCGCCGGAGCCTTGAATCCCGGCAACAGCGCCGGTTTGTTAAGCTTCAGCAACTCCCTGACCATGGCTGACACCACCGTCACGAACATGGAAATTCTCGGTCTGAACCGCGGCACGGACTACGACGGAATCGATGTCGGCACGAATCTCACTTATAAAGGTTTGCTCAGCCTCGCCCTGGGAACAACCTTCGGAACCGGCAGCCATACCTTCAATTTGTTCGGCCTCGTCAACACCCCAGCCGGTTCCTTCGATTCAGTTGAACTCACTGGCAGTTACGCAGGCACGTTGTCCAATTCCGGCGGAGTTTGGACCACCACAACCAACACCGACAACGAAATCTGGTCTTTCGATCAAGCAACAGGCGATCTCAGCCTCACCGTCGTCCCCGAGCCAAGTGTGACCCTTCTCTGCGGTATCGGCATGCTGTGCCTGTTGCGCCGCCGTCGCGCGAAACCGGAACCCTCCAGCTCCTGCGCTCGCTCTCCATCCCGCGATGATGGCTTGCCCACCAGATCGGCAAGCCCGGATCCACTTCAGCGCACTGCGATCTAGTATCAGATAAAATCGTTTTCTATAGCTCATCAAAACAAAATCATAGCAATCAACACTCATGAAAAAACTACCAATCAACAAACTCACATTTCAATCCATTCCAGCAATCCTAGTCACGGCTTGTTTGGCAGGAACCCCGGCATTCGCTGCGGATTACTTTCATTTAGGCGGGGCGGATAATGTCAGGTTCGACAGCGCAGCTTTGTTTTCAAATACCGACGGAAGCACAACAGCGGCAACAGTCGCGCCAGGCGCAAGTGACAACTTGTTCTTCTACAATTCCACAGTGACCGGTCCTTTAGACCTGAAGATCAAGTTAGGGGCAACTGCCCGGACGTTTCATTCCATGACTTTCCGCAACAACGCGGGAATCACCCAGGTTAACAGGGACGATGACGGAAGCGGCAGCGGCAACAACACCGTTCTCAGCATCGGGGCGGGGGGAATTACGCTCGCTTCGGGCGCGGGTGTCGTGGCCTTTGGCAAATTATCTAGCAGCGGAGACGATCAAAGAGTGACTGTCG
>JBILPN010000530.1:0-3193 GCA_044373865.1 Luteolibacter sp.
AGATGAAATTTTCGACATCCGCAACTGGCCTGCTGGGACCTGATTCGTGTCCACGGAAATCGTGGGTGGTGCGGGAGGAGCAATATTGATGGAAAAGAGTCCGTTGGTTCCCGGCGAGCCAATGCTGGCGATGGAAGCTGTTTGCGATCGCGCTTCCAAGTTGCCGATGTTAGCAGCGATGTAAACTGGGCTGGAAGTGGAATTTCCATCCCACACGGCGGAAACGGAATTGCCCAAGCTCGCACCAGCGGAGGGACCGGCATGGCCTCCTAGCGGCAGCGCCGAGCCGGGCCTAGCAAACGGAGCGATGGTCACCGGACTGGTGATCGCACTGGATTTGTAGTTAAAAGATGCCTGCACCGTTCCTGCTGAATCAAATAAAACCACGGCGTCATTGCCGCCCAAACCTGGGCCACCATTGGCATAGACAGCGATTTCGTCTCCCAAACCCCACGCAGTTTTGAATGCGGGAATCCCACTGGCAGGGAAGGCCCCGACTAACAAAACTGCGCCGGGAGCAATGGTGACGCTGCCAAAGGTGGCACCTGCGGATGGCGTTGCGGAATCGTCATCCCATTTCCAACCATCCAGGTTGATCGAGCTCAATCCGGAGTTATACAATTCAAAATAATCTCCGCCATTCGAGTTGGAATTGACTTCCGTAATGATGAGATCCGCTCCTTGTGCTAGCAATGGAACGGCGGTGATGCTCCCGATACAAATAGTTCGGAGAGCCTGTTGGATGTGACGTGAACGTGGTTTCATCGGTTTGTGAATGCTTCAAAAGCACCACCAACCTAGAAAGCGCCCGGTGCGGCCCAATGAATTTCGTGTGACAAACCATTCACGCGTGTGAGCAAATTGTCACACGCTTCTAATCGTCTGTTAGCAGGCAGTGCTGCGTAGCTTCAAGCCTTCGCTTCTGCGGCGATCAAGCGGTCAAGGTGCGCGCCGTGCGCCGTGACCCATTTCCCTTTGCGAACCACCTTTGAGAAACCGAGGCCGCTGGCGGCAGCAGCTTTAAAAACATCCCAAGCTTGGTCGGCAAGAATCCCTGAAACGATGAGATCTCCACCGGGGGCAAGTGACTTCGCAATGACCGGCCATGCCTGAATGAGCACGGTGGAAAACAAGTTGGCGAGGACGACATCGTAACCCTTTTTGCGTGGCTTCCATTTCAGAACGTCTTGCTCAGCCATGAGAATTTCAGGAGTCCCATTGCGCTCGATGTTGCGCTGGGCAACGGCGACTGCGAAGGGGTCGAAATCACAGGCGTAGGTCTCGCCGGCACCAAGCTTGCGTGCGGCAATGGCCAATACACCAGTGCCCGTCCCAAGGTCCGCGATGCTCCAATCCGTGCCTTTGCGAGCGCGTGCGACATCGACGAGCAAACGCAGGCAAGTCGAAGTCGTCGCGTGATCACCGGTGCCAAAGGCCATTTCTGGCGGGATCACGATAATTTCGCGTTTGGGATTCAGTTTTTTCAGTGCAGCAAGCTCCTTCGGGCGGTTCTCTGCGGTGAGCACGAAAACATCGCGCACTTTGACGGGGCGGGGCGCCTCGACGGGCTTGTTCCACTCCGAATTCGCGAGATTGCGGACACTGCCACCGAATTGGGCGACGATCGCATCCGCCTGAGCGCGAGACTCACAAAAAAGTTGGATGCGGATGGATTTTCCGCCTTTGACGAACTCGATCACGAGATTCGGGTTTCCTGCAAAGCGTTCCTCCCAAGCATCCATCCATTTGACTGCGGAGAGTTTCGACCAGACGAGCATGTGAGATTGCGTTAGTGGGGGCGCGTCCGAAAAAAAATGGAGCGGGCGATGAGATTCGAACTCACGACATCCACCTTGGCAAGGTGGCGCTCTACCACTGAGCTACGCCCGCGTCGGAAAACGCGTCGGACGGGTTCTACACGGGCAACGAGGACGGGCAAGCCAAAATTTACAAATTTTCCATGTTCATTCTCCCGGCTCTGAGATTCCCTTGCGGCACGCCATGTCCGACAAGCTCGCAGAAATCATCGCCACCAAACACCTCGAAGTCGCAGCCCTCATGCCGCGCGCGGCCTTGCTCCGCGCGGCCGCCCTGCAACGCAACGATTTCGGCGGTTTCCGCGCCGCGCTGGATCGCGGGCCTGGCCGCCTTGGGGTGATCGCCGAGGTGAAGAAGGCGTCGCCATCCGTGGGCTTGATCGATCCAAACTTCGACCCCGTGCGCCAAGCACAGAGGTATTTGGAAGGTGGCGCGTCATGCCTGTCGATTTTGACGGATGAAAAATACTTTCAGGGCTCGCTGAGCTATTTGACGCAAATTTCCAAATTTTCGGCCGCACCCTTGTTGCGAAAGGACTTCACGATTCACGAGGTGCAGATTCATGAGGCGGTGGTGACGGGTGCGGACGCGATTTTGCTGATCGTGGCTGCCTTGGACGACGCGACGCTGCGGCGCTTGTATGATGAGGCGAAGTCCCTGCAACTTGACGTTTTGGTCGAGGTGCATGACTTGCGTGAGATGGAGCGCGCCTTGGAATTAGGGGCAGACCTCATCGGGGTAAACAATCGGAATCTGAAGACCTTTGCGGTGGATTTGGCCACCACGGAACAGCTTGCAGAAGAAGTTCCCGATGATGTTTTGCTGGTTTCTGAGAGTGGAATCAAGTCGGTGGAGGACGCTCGGCGGGTCCTGGATGCAGGCGCAAATGCGGTCCTCATTGGTGAAGCTTTGATGCGCGCGCACGATCCGTCGCGTGAGATTGAGGCGTATTTGGCACTGGAAATGATTTGAGCAACTTTCCCAGCCTTGTGGGGTTTCCCTGGCTTCAAATCCGGCTCCGGGTTCTTGGTTTTACGATGAAAGTGACTTCCCGGCAACGGTTCGCCCTTCTGCTGCTCAGTGCGTTATGCGGGCTGATTGGCTGGCGCATGGCCGGATTTTCCGCGAAACCCGCTTCTCCGCTGATGCGTGTGGATCCGATATCGTCGCCGCGTGCCACGCCTTCACCAACGCCGACCCAAGTGCGGCAACTCAACCGAGATGGGTTCGCAGACGGCACCACCGTGGAAATTTTCGCCAGTCGCGAGCCGAATGAGGTGATCCTGCGCTTCCCTTCCGGTGAGAGCTACGATGCCTTTTTTTTCGCACTTGCCGACAGCAGTATCGAGTTGCTCGACCAACTTGACCGCCTGCG
>JBILPN010000531.1:0-3190 GCA_044373865.1 Luteolibacter sp.
TTGTCGGCATAGCTGGTGCACGCGAGATAGCCGTGGCGCATGATGCGGTGGAACTCGTCCGAGTTTGGATCGAGGTCCGCGAGGTGGTAGCTACGGAACTCGCCGCTGCCGGTGAGCTGCGCTGGTGCCTTGGCCGGGCGTTGGCGGTTGGGGGCGAGTTGTACCGAATCGCGCGGGTAGAGGTCCCAGTATTTTTTCGGAGCGTAGAACGGCATGTGAGGCTTGAAAAATCCGCAGGCGAGGAAAAACGGTTTTCCTTCCTGCTTGAGGCGTTGGAGATCCTTGATGGTTTTTTGTGCGGTCTCGCCATCAGGATAGGCGTCGTCGGCCACATCGGGCGATTCGTAGATGCGGCCGCGCTGTTTGGTTTTGGAAAGACGGCGCGTGGTCTCCGGGTCGAAGCTGCGCATGTTGTTGCGCGGTTGCCACGGGGCCTCGCTCCAGCTTCTCTCCGCCGCGTCGTCGATGTTGTGATAGATTTTCCCGTTAGCCAAGGTGGTGTAGCCCGCCTTCCGAAAAGCCTCCGGCAAGGTCATGGCAGCGGGGGCATCCACGTCCACCCGACAATCACCGACGAAGCGTTTGGAGGTGGGCAGCATCCCAGTCATCAGCGACGCGCGCGAACCCATGCAGATCGGCACCTGGCAATACGCACGCTTGAAGAGCATGCCGCCGGCGGCAAATTTGTCGATGTGCGGTGTCTTGACTTGCGCGGCCCCATAACAAGCGAGTTCGGGCCGCAGGTCGTCGATGGCGATAAATAGGATGTTAGGCCGCTGGTCGCCTGCTGCGGTGGCCAGGGCGATCAGGGAGAGAATGAGTTGTTTGAGATACATGATGTGATGTTGGGTTGAGGTCGGATTAACGGGAGGGATCCATCCGGTAAAACGCCTTGCCGGGAGGCGGCGCGGGGTCTGATAGAGTGGAGTTCCGGACAGTGATCCAACCGGGATCGACCTTGATCTGTGGTTGTGAAATCACTCATAATCACGGAGTTTTCCTGTTGGTTGGCTGGGTGGATGAACGCTCAAGGTCCCGTCACTCTTACATCGACGAACAGACGGTCGGGAAGGGTTCCGGTGGCCGTGGCGGTGACGCGGGTGAAGCCGGGTGAGGGCGTGTTTGGCTCGGTGGTGAAGTTCACGGTGGTTCCACCGCTGGTCTCGCCGTGCTGGTGAAAGGTGGCGAGATCGGCGGACCAGTGATAGATTGCAGTGAGGTCGCTGGCAGGCGTGGCGCTCTGCGGGTGGGTGAAGGTAAACGCGTTGCCGTTCTTGATACCGGCGGCGAGTCCCTGCGTGAAGGTACCCGGGTGGGTGCCGAAGAAGTTTTCCACGCCGTTGTCGATACCGTCGCCATCGGGATCGTCGCCGAGATCGCGGTCGGTGGGAGCGATTCCGTATGCGGGGTTGGCAATCCAGTCGGCGAAGGGGATCTCGACAGCAAACGCCACAGCGGTTGCGAAGGCGGGGGTGCCGGTGAAAGAGAATTGGTAGTTGTTCGTCCCGGCGCCCACATCCGCATCATAGGCGAAGCATCCTTGCACACTGCCGAAGTCGCCCCTTTGGAGGAGTGTGAGATTGGCGCTGGTGGTGATGCTGCCTCCGTTGGCAAAATCGTTAGAGTTGAAGCCGGCGACGACAAAGTTCGCATCCGTGGGGACGGCAAGGGGAATGTTATCGACGGCCGCCGCGCCGGATTGCACCCGATAAGCGGTGGGGGCGATGGGTAAATTACCGGGGTTACTCAGGGCCATGACGCTGAAACCAAGGCCGTTGACGCTGGGGGCGGACGAGATGGTTACATTGACATTGGCCAGTCCGAGATTGGTGGGATGATTGAGGTAGTAAACGCCTACGGGGTTGTTTCCGGAAAGGGGAAACACCTGCGTCATCGGCACGCCGTCCCAAGTGACACTGGCCAAGGGGGATCCGCTTTCCGTAGCGAAAATCACCACCAGCGCATCGACTGTGTCGTCTGGATCGAAGGCAAGGGAGTAAGTCTTGGGAGCAGCTTCAGATGTGTAATTGGATGGAGTCGCAAAATTCGCCGTATTGAGCAGGGTGATGGTGGCAAGGGGGGGGATGACGGTGAAACTCCAATTCGAAGAAGCGGGCGGGGCGCTGAACCCCGCGAAGGCATCGCCGCCGGTGGTATCGACGACTGCGGTCGTGGGAATGACGATGTAATACCCGACGCCGCGAAGGAGAACGTTGGTGGGATTGATCGTGAGTGACGCGCCGTTGAAAGTGAGCTGTGGGGAACTGCTTACGTTGAAGGATTCGACCAGTGAACCATTGGTCTGCCGGAGTTCGATATTGCCGGTGCCCGCGATCACTGTTTCAGAGAAGGTCGCCACAAAGTTTTGCTCTGTCGCGACGTTGTTGGCATTGTCCGTGGGTGTCAGCGAGACAATGGTGGGTGCGGGGTTGATGGCGGTGGTGAAGCTCCATGCGGTTGTGCTGGCAATGCCTGCGAAGGCATTGCTGCCGGAGGTGTCGGTGACAGCGGTGGCATCGATCATCACATGATATTCCGTCTGGTAATCGAGATTGGCGGTGGGGGTGATGGTGAGCGTCTGGCCGCTGAAGGTGAGTGCGGGGGACGTGGCGACGTTGAAGCTCTCGACCGTGCTATTGTCGGCGGTCCGCTTGAGGGAGATGGTGCCAGCCGGGCCGGCGACGACGGCCTCGCTGAAGGTCGCCACGAGATTGGCAGCGACGGGCACATGGGTCGCATTGTCTGCGGGAGTGGTGGTTGCAATGACCGGGGCCGCAGCCACGAAGGCCGCGGCCGAGGCCTCCGGGTTTATGTTTCCTGTGCTGTCGAACGAATAAGTGGCCAACCCGGCCGCGACGGAATTTTCATAACCCGCCGCCATGCACGCACTGTCACCACCTGCGGCGTAGATGGGAACAAGCGGAGCTTGGACGGTGCGAGCGGTGTTCTCGTTTCCGGCGTAAGCGGCAAAGACGAAGCTGCTGGCGACCGGGACAGTGAGCGAGACACTGGCTGCGGTCCCAGCGTAGTTGGCGCTGGCGAACCCCGGCGCGGAGCCGGAGATCGAGGCGACCCCGAGGCGCATGTGGCTGAAGGCCGTTGAAGTTCCCGAGACCACGATGTCGGCCGCACCACCGGAGAACGGGTTGTCCAGATACCAGATGCCGCGGTTGCGGTTTGTGCCTGTCCC
>JBILPN010000532.1:0-3186 GCA_044373865.1 Luteolibacter sp.
CTATGAGGGAGGAATCCGCGTGCCAATGATCGCACGCTGGCCGGGTGGGATTCCCGCAGGCAGAGTCAGCGACCACCCAAGCGCGTTTTGGGATTTCCTTCCTACTGCATGCGAGATCTCTGGCGCATCGGTGCCACCCGGGCTCGATGGAATTTCAATGCTACCCACGCTAAAAGGCACGGGCTCGCAAGCGCAGCATGAGTTGTTATACTGGGAGTTTCACGAGGGCGAGGGTCGCCGCGCAATGCGCATGAATGACTGGAAGCTGGTGCAATACGGCTTGTCTCCCGGCAAGATGGGCGAGCTGCAACTCTTCAACCTCAAGAACGATCCCTCCGAAAAAACCGATCTTGCCCAACGCGAGGCTCCACGCGTCCAACGCATGCTTGAGAAAATGAACCGCGCGCGAACCAAAAGCGACCGATTCCCATTTCCAGGACTCGATGCTTTGGGAAATTGATACGCACTTAGGAAATCACACCAAGCTTCCGCAGCGCGGCAGTCAGGTCTTCCGGCAAGAATGGCTTCGATAGATAGTGATCCATTCCCGCTTCCATGCAGGCCGCTCGGTCGGCGGGAAGCACGCTCGCCGTCAAAGCGATGATTGGGATGCGCTTCCCAATTTCGCCACATTCGCCAGCACGCAGGCGGCGGGCGGCCTCTGTGCCATCCATGACCGGCATGCGGACATCCATAAAAACAGCCGCACAATTCGGCTCGCGATTGAGAATTTCAATCGCCTCCACTCCGTTAGAAGCAAGCAGCACGTGACAACCTAACTTCTTGAGAAGAATGCTTAAAAGCCGTGCGTTGATCGGATTATCCTCAACCAGCAAAATGCGGCTGCCACTTGCATCCGGCATGGAAATTTCATCCGGCGCCGCAGCCTCAGCACTGGCTGGAGCCACTGACGGCAGACAATCTTTCGCTAGCAGCGGAACGTAAAATCGGAAAATCGAGCCCTCGCCCAAGGTGGCTTCAGCACTGATTTCCCCTTGCATGAGATGAAGCAGGCGCTGGCAAATCGCTAGGCCCAACCCAGTCCCGCCGAAGCGGCGTGTGGTGGAGGCATCTGCCTGTTGGAATGGCTGAAAAAGCTGGGCGAGCTGCTCCTGAGCGAAGCCGACGCCGGTGTCGCGCACTTCAAAATGCAGCTTTCCGTCGGCCGCCCACATCCGGGTCTGGACGCTGCCGCGCTCAGTGAATTTGACCGCATTCGCAACCACGTTCATCAGAACTTGCCGGAGGCGCGCGAGATCACCGACGACAAAGTCCGGCACGGATTCGCCCGCCTCCCACGTGAGCGCAAGCCCCTTGGAGTGCGCTTGGTGGCGATGCAACTCCATGGTCTGCGCGAGCAAGGTCTGCGGGCGGTATTCGATATTCTCAATCTGTATGGCCCCACTTTCGATGCGCGAGAAGTCGAGAACGTCATTGATGATATGCAGCAAGATGTCACCGCTGCTGCGAATGGTTTTGAGATACTCCAACTGACTCGGCGAGAGCGAGGTGCTCAATAACAAACCGGTGAAGCCAAGAATCCCGTTGAGCGGCGTGCGAATCTCATGACTCATCGTCGCAAGAAAGAGGGATTTCGCCTCGTTCGCACGCTCGGCAAGGTCCTTCGCCTCCAGCAAGTTTTCCTCTGCACGGCGGCGTGCGACGAACTCGCCCATCTGATTGCCGATGCCTGAGAGGACCTGGCTCATCGCGTCGTCCGGCTCGCCAAGCTCAGCTCCGAGGAATTCAAAGACGCCAAGGACTTCGTTGTTCGAAATAATGGGAAAAGCAAAGGTGCCACTCAGGCCCACTCGCGCCGCAGCTCCAGACCTTGGGCACTCGGGATAAAGACCAAGATCAGGAATCCAGATCAACTCCATTTTCTCCCAAGTCAGGCCCGGGAGGAATTGCCCCTTCGCTGCTTGGGTGTTTTTTGTGCAATCGAAAAACTCCGCGTAATCCGCCGTGGGATCATGCCAAATCTCGGTGCAGGCCATGACTTGCCCGCCGGGCGCTCGGAGCCAAAGGATCCCTGCCGCACCGCCAAGCTCCTCGCAAAGGCTCTTCAGAATGCGGGCGGCCGCTTTCCGAATCGAACCCGGCCGCGCAAGAATTTGTGACGCCGCATGCTGGATCATCCGCCGCTGTTCCTCGGCGCGCTGACTGGTAATGTCACGCTCGACCGCCATGAAATTGGTCAATTTCCCCTCAGCATCGCGCATCGGCTGAATCTCAAGCGACAACCAGTAGGTGCTGCCATCCTTGCGGTGATTCAAAATTTCCGTGCTAACTCCCTCCTCCGCCCGCAGCCTTGAACGAATCAACTCAACCGTCGCCGGATCCGTGCCCGGCCCTTGCAGAAATTCACCGGGCTTTCGACCACGGACCTCAGCAAGCGAGTATTCGGTGATCCGCACGAACGCCTCGTTCACCCACTCAATGCGCCCCTGCGCATCGGTCACAACCACCGCGTTATCAGTCCGGGCCGCGACCAACGCCAGTTTTCGCGATTCTTGCTCTTGCGCAAATAACCGCTGATTTGCCTCACGCAACTTGGTCCGCTCTCGCGTCAGCGAGTCCGCCAAGCTCTTCAATTCCGTGACCGTGCCACGCTGCATTTGCACCAACTGGAGAAGGTCAAACACAGGGTCATGCACCGCAAAATCGCTCAAGGTCAGCCCAAGCTCGGTCATTTGCTCTGGCTTGGTGAACCACGGCGACGCAAGGAACATGCCACACCGCGCACCCGGCCCGGTGAGAACGAGCTGAGCCCGAAACAGGCGGGAACTCGCAAGATGCCGAAACAAAAACAAGGACCCGCGCTGCGCCTGCAAGGACTCATGCTCCAGCGCACCGATCGGCCGCTCCATCAAGAAAAACTCGGAAAATGGCTGCCCAATTTGCACATCTTGGCAAATCTTCGCCAAACTCGGCCCGCAATCCACGATCCGAAAACTTTCATCCCACGCCACAAAAAATGGAAACGCCTCCACGAAACTCGCATAATCGAGTCCATCACGTCTGATTCCACTATCCGGCGAGAAGGGCATGGCTCAAGGGAACTCAGGGACTCCAAGTGACTCGGAATTGATCGTGATCCGCGCCCTCTGACTTGCGCTGAACAATCTCAAGGGTGACTGGTGTGTTGAACATTTTCCCCAAGCCTTGGAGCAGGCCCACCACAAA
>JBILPN010000001.1:0-33939 GCA_044373865.1 Luteolibacter sp.
ATCTTCGTTGCGGTCGATGTCGTTGGTGATTCTGCCATCGCCATTCACGTCGTAGCCGACCTGGTCATCGTATCCCACGCAGGTGATGCCGTGGCCGTAACCGCTGGGACCCCAGCGGATCCAGAGGTCATCGCCCGCCAGATGTTCTCCCTCGGGAATCGTCATCGTGACCGTTTTCATCTCACCCATCCGCCCGTCCAGCGCCAGCAATCCGCCGGCGGATTCGTGGTCTCGTCCGGGTTGATTGCGATCGAAGAGCCAGCCGCGGGCCTCATTGATTTGTGAGACGGTGACCGCCGGGGTGTAACGGTAGCCGGCGACCCGATACTCCATCGCCTCGCGCCAGGTATTGTAGTCTTTTCCCATCGAAGGAGGTCGGGAAAATGGCCTGGGATAGGCGGCCTGTGCGGGGCGGTCGACATCGTCCGCCATGAGCGTGGCCATCGGACTGGACAAGAGGATGCAGACAGCGAGGGAAACCTGGAGGGCAAGCGAAGTCATGAGTGAGGTTTGCGGGTGCGGTGGTCGGGCGATTCCATCGGACCGGTTTCTATCGGAAGGGCGAAGTCAAGAAGTCGGTAACCCGTCGCCAGACTTTAGAAAACTCCTCCGACAGATTGGAAAAGTCGCCATTTGATCGCCAATCCGCAGATCCCTTGCACATCCCATGCAGAACACCTGCAGCTTGCCCTCAACCCCACACCAGCGTCCCGCTGAAAACCTGCTCGATGCCACCGGCCCCGTCCGAGATTGCCAGGGGAAACCGGAAGACGCCGCTGCCGCTGGCAGGCATTGTCGTCGCGAGAAACGGACCCGCCACGCTGGTGAGCAGCCCGGCCGTCTCCGTCAGTTCGATGTAAACCACCCCTTCGCGTGGCGGCCTCGCGATGCGCCGCACCTCGGCATACCAGACGGCGGTGGGTGTCTGGATGGCCCCGGCGGCCGTCACCCGGATCGCCCGGACGAACGTCGTGGCCGGCGTCGCGGTGGAGCCCGGGTGGATCGTCAGGGAGAGCGTCCCGCCGAGGCTGTAGGAGATGTCCAGCGTCGCCGGGCCGCTGCCGCCGCGTGGAGGAAACCAGTCCGCAAAGCAAACGATGTCCGCCTCGGTTTCGATCTCCCCATCCGCCCAGGCCTGCGCCAGATCCACTGTCACCACCTCGCTCCCGGCCGGGTCGGTGTCATCGCCGCTGTGGGTCAAATAGGTCCCCGCAAATCCCGTGCCGTAGCCTACCGACTCGCCCAGGAAGCGTGTCGTGTTGTCGAGATCCGGCGTCGCCGGCCACGAGTAGGTGAGCGTCAGGATCCCGAATGGATTCGCCTCCGGCAGATCCGCCAAGTCCTCCTGCTCCGGCTCCTGCGGATTGTAGAAATACGCGCTCGCCTCGGCGACGTAGGTGCCGTCCGGGTCGTATTGCGATCCGGCCACCCGCGTCGCCACCCGCGTCGCCTGGTAAAACATCCGTGCCTCGCCGGTTGCGAGCACCAGGATCGTCCAATCCGCATTCGCCACCGACACGTAATTGACCGTGTCCACCGCCTCGAAAACCCCGCCCATCGCCGTGCCTTCGGAGATGGAAACCTCCGCATCCGGCGGCAGCGGTCCAGGGGCTCCTTGCTCCTCCGCGAGCGCCACCGTGAAGGCCGCGGTCGCGTTGTAGGTGGCCGCGCCGTAAGTCGTGGAAGGGTAGTTCCCCACCGGGGCGGTGCCGCCGGTGGAGAGGATCGCCACCACGTTGGTGGCGTCCGAAATCGTCGCCGCGCTCGGCCCGGTAACGACCAGCCGCAAGCCGCCCAGCCGCCACTCGCCCGGCCGCTCCGCGCGCCAGAATCCCGCCGCTGTCGCCAGCCCGGAGCCCAGCAGATTGCGCGTGCTGCCGCCGACGAAATCCGCGTCCGCCGAGCTCGCCGCCGGGGCTGCCGCCAGATACTCCCGAGCCGCCGCGCCATGCCCGAACGCCACGCCCTGGCCGGTCCGGAAAATCGCCCCCGTCAGCCGGTCGATCACGATGCCGTCCATCACGTTGAGGTTGCCCTCGATGTCGGCGTAAACTTGGTAGGGTTGGCTCATAATTAAATCTCCACGATCACGTCTTGCGGCGAGCTCGGCACCCGCCCCATGGCGGTCCCGAGATCGATCCGCGCCGGCGCTCCCAGCGCATGCACCGCGCGCTGGCGCAGCAGGTCATAGGTCAGCGATTTTTGCAGCGCGCGCATGCTCGCGCACTCGCTCACCGTGCCCACCACATTGATCGCCCGGCCGAGCAGATTCGAGCCGTTGACCGCGTCCTTGGCCACCGGCACCTGGCCTTCCCACGGCAGCCAATCCTGGGCCACCCGCAGCCCCGCCGCCATGCCCGCCGGCGGTTGGATGAAATCGTAATCCCAGGCCTTGTAGACCTTGGTGGCGGCGGTCCACGGCGGGTTCTGCGGCAGCCCGGAAACCGACTTGATCAGCACCCCCGGCACCGTGAATTGCCGCGCCGCCCAGTCCACCCGATAGTCCGCAAATCCCCACCCGCCCGGCGGCATCGCGCCGCCGTAGGGCTGCTCGTTTTCCCACGAGTTCGAGGCCACTGCGAAGGCCCCGGTGCGCAGCTCCTTGAACGCGCTCGACCAGGGCGTGCCCGGCCCTTGTTGCGAGTCCCGCCAGGTCGCCAGCCAGGTGCCGGAAACCGTCACTTTGATCCCGCCCCATTGCGCGATCGCCCAGGCCGGAAGGTCCTTCGACAGCACCAGGTAATACCCCGAGAAACTACTGATCACGCCGCCGTTGTCGCGCAGCACGCTCAGCCCCGGAAAGCGCTTGGTGTTCTTGGTTTTCTTGGTGCTCGATCCGGTATAATACGTGATCGAATCCGCCACCGATCCCGGCACATTGGCCTTGCCGTATTTCTTGCGCAGCCCGGCGATCACCGAATCATTGAGCAGGATGTGCGAGGTCGGGATCACCCCGGACTCGCCGGTCTGGATCGTCGCCGATTGCAGGTCATCGAGGGGTAAAAAGTCCACCACTTCCGGCCCGGCCAGCGTCACGATTTGCAACCTGCCCGTCGCCGCGGTGCCGCTGCCCTGCACCTGGAAGCGTGGCTTGCCGCTCGCCGGATTGCGGTCCATGAAATTGAGCTCCACCCGCTTGACGAGCAGGTCCTCGCGGGGTGCCAGCCGCAGCGATTTTTCCACCACGTCCGTGCCGAGGGTGTAGGTGAGATCCGGCATCGCATCCGCGCCGTTGCGCCGGGCGATTTTGAGCGTCGGCAGCTCGCCGGTGACGCCGTAGTCGAAGTAGCAGACCGCGTCCGGCACCCGTGCCAGCATCTGCGCCAGCGCGCGGGCGAGGGTCATGTTCGAGAGGGTGATTTGCGGCGTGTCCCACATCTCCGCGATCGGGCCGCGCCGCAGCGGCGCGCCGTTGGTGATCGCCCGGTCGATGAGGGCCGCGATCCGGGTTTTCAGGTCGCCGGTCGCCAGCACGTATTTCACCCGCTCCGCGACGTTGCCGGATGGATCGGTCTGGTTGGAGGTGAGGTAGATCTGGTTGAGCCACCACCACGGGCCGACGACTTTGACCGTCACCGCGCCGGGCGTGATACTCGGCCGCATGCAGTGGCCGCGGAACTTGCGGTCGCCGTCGAGGAACAGCTCCACCACCTGGCCGACCGCCGGGATGATGGTGCCGGCGCCGGCGGCGTTGTCCGTCGCCGCTGTCCAGGTAAACGTGTCCTCCGCCAGCGCTTGGAATTGCAGCTGCGCCGCCGAGATCCGCAGCGCGGCGAAGGGGCGCAGGGTGGCATTGAGCACTTTGCCGGACTCTCCTTTGATTTCCCAGGGCATGGCGGTTAGAAGTTGGTCGAGGTTGCCCAGGCGCGGGAGGCCTCTTCGATGGCTTGGATCCGTTGCAGCAGGCCCGGCAGGGTTTGTTGCAGCGCGGCCGTGGTGGTGGCGAGCGAGGTGAGCCCGGCGAGCACCTGCGTGTCGGCACTTTCCCGCGAGGCGCGGAGTTGGTTGATCGCATCGATCACCAGCGCCATTTCGTTGGGAGTGATCACCCCGTCGAGCAGCGCTTTTTGCAGGTCCGCCATCGCCTGGCGGGCGTTGCTGGAAATCTCTCCGCCCACCTCGGCGGCTTTCGCTTCGATGGCGGCGAGCGCCGTCTTCGCGGCGGCCGTTTGCGCCGCTGTTGCGGCCGTGGTCAGATCGCTGAGGTTGGCGTCGGTGGACGCCTCAATCGCGGTGAGCGCGAGCGTGTATTTCTGGCGCTGGGTTTCGAGGTCGAGGGCGGCGTTTTCCGCTTGGGTTACGGCGGCCTTCTGATCGTTCGTCGCCTTGATGAACTCATCGCTATACTCGTCCCCCCGCGAGCGAAACTCGCCCAACAGGCTATCCGCTACTTGCAATGCCAGCTGCGCTTCCGCCGCCGTCACCTGGGCTTTCTGCAGCTCGCCCTGCAGTTGATCAATTTTGTTTTCCACGCCGGTGGCGAAGGCATTCGCCTCGGCCGCCGCCACGTTGCCGCCGGTGTTTTTGGCCAGGGTCACCGCCGCGTCCGCTTGGGCTTGCGAGGTGTCCCCCTGCGCCGCACGCAGTTCGTTGATCCGGTCCAACGCCCGGATCTGCCGTTCCAACTCTTCCGCCTGCTTTTGATAGACCGAGAGGATGAACTCCTCGCGCAGCTGGTTCTGCAGTTTGATCTGCTGGGCCGCCATGTAGAGCTTGGCCTCGGCGTTGCGCTTCACCGCATCCGCCAGGGACTGCTCCGCCGCCTCCATCTCGTCGTAGGCTTTGACCGCCATCGAGACGCCGATGCCAATGGCCACCGCGCCGACGCTGACCGCCGAGCCGATGCCGATGGGCAGGTTTGCCAGGCCGCCGGAGATTTTACCCAGCTGCAGGCCGCTTTGTTGGACGCTGCCGATCAATTGGGGAAACTGCTGGGAGAAGGCGGTGATTGCCGATTGGCCGCCCTGGACCTGCACCGCGAAGTCGGTGATCTGGAAGCCCGCTTGATTGACGAAGCCTCCGAGGTTTTTCACCTGCATGCCGGCGGGCTTGGCGGCATTCTCCACCCGTTTCACCTGGGCGACGAGCGGCTCGAGTTGCGCGCCGGAGTTGCCGGTCTTGGCCACCGCCTCGTCGAGATCGTAGAACGCGAACTCCGCCACCCGCGCCTTGTCCGCCGTGCCGAGCAGGAACTGGTCGGCCGTGGCCACCGAGACCGTGCCGTTGAGTTTTTTGACGGCGCTGTCCGCCTGGTCCACGGCGCGGGTGTCGGCGGTGGTCTTGATGTCGATGTTGATTTTTTGCGGATCGGCCATGGCGGGGGAAGGGTTAGACGTAGGACAGGCCGGTGGCCACGATGTCCCATTGGCGGGACCAGCGCGCCTTGTTGGATTCGAGCACCCGCAGCGGCGCATGGGCTTTGATGAAGCTGCTGCTCCACTGCCAGTATTTCCCCGGCGTGTGGCCTTGGATTTCGAGGCGCAGCGGCTTGCGGGTGAGCGCGCTCACGGCGATGAGCGATTGCATCGCATTCACCCGCGCGGTGAGGTCGAGGGATTCGGTGGTGTAGGTTTTCACCGCCAGGGCATAGCGCCGGATCCTGCCATCGCGCAGAAACAAATCCTCCGAGTCCACCGGCTCCACCTCCTCGCAGGTCGCTTGCAAGGTCCATGCCAGCTCCGCGTCGATCATCTGCCCATAGGCCAGAATTACCAACGGCGTGCCCGATGGATCAAAGGTGAGTTTCCAGTTGGAGGAGAGATAGTCCACGGGGTTTGTTAGCGGGGCAGGGGCGTCATGGGAAAACCAGAATCGGAGCGGAGCGGAGAGCGAAAACAATATCGTTGGCCGCCGGGGTCGTGGTGCCATCTGTCACCGCAGCGATGTTGCAAAACGAATTGCCTGCGCTGCCTGATCCGGTGGGGCCATCAGTGACGGTGATGCGTGCGGCAGCGGGTGCCGGATTGGCGGCGGTGTTGCCGTTGACCGAGGTTGCGTAGAGTTCGATTTTTTGGAGTCCGTCGAATGCAATCGCGATGTCGTAAAACCGTGAGCGTGCTGGAGCATGGCCGAATTTGTGCCACGCCGACGCCTGCGGAGATCCATTATGATAGACAAGCCGGATCGCCTGCTCGCCGCCATCCAATCCCAGCTCCCAGCCGATGCCGGGCGCGGTAAATGTGTTTGCATTGGCGAGAGTGGCAGCGGTGGGGCCGGCCATATACCAACGGATCGCACCGCTGACTGCCTGCCCCTGACCGCGCATACGAACCACCCATGCTTTTCCGAAATTGATACCGCCGGTGCCGTCAAAAGAATGGTCGTTAGACCAACCGCGCAGCAGCCGCACGTATGCCGAGCCGGTGGCGGTGGTCCCGGCGTTGACGTTGATTCCGTTGTCGTTAAAGTCCGCAACTGCGGCAGTCCCGCTGGCCGCCTTGGTGGTTTTCGCGTCGAGCGCATAGGTGAGCATGGACGCTTGCTGAGTGTTGAGCCATTGGCCGTAAAGTGCATCATACGGACCAAGCAAGGTTTGGATGGTAGAGTTAAAACTTTTCGGGCGGATTCTAACGCCGATTGTCCACGGCACATCTGACCGGGCGATGGCGATGATGCCTGTGGAGCTTGCTTGACTCAGGTAGCCAAGCGCAGAATCAAAGCGCGATCCAATGTCTGAGATGTCGAGCGTGAGCAGTTGCCGCTGGGCGTTCACATCGCGGTTTCCGGTGCCAGCAAATCGGCAGTTGGACATGACCACACGGGTGGTGTGCGCGGCGCGTGGGTCGGTCGAGGATGTAAAACCAATCGCGGGGACCAGGTTGATGACAGCCCCGGTGTTCGCATCGTGAAAATTATGGATCGCAATGTCGGTAACGTTGGCATGGCCGTAGATCAGTGTTTGAGCAAGTGATGGGCTTTGCTGCCGCCCCCCGTCGATGATGATGCCGGAGATTTCCGGCAGGTTGACGTTGCCGGGAGAGGTTGAACGGTCGAATGATCCGCTATTGCCCTCCCACACGCACCCCAACACGGCGGGGCGACTGCCGAGGTATTGATTGTTGCGAAATGTCAGGCGGCGCACATGACTCTCGGTGTCGGTGCCTGCCCGGTAGTATTGCCAGGCGATGCCATCGGCTCCCGTGACGCTGCCGCTTGTATGCGTCGGTGCGACGGACGAGACAATAAGCGCGGCAGGTTGCGCGGCGTTACCCCATCCTCCATTCGTCATCCGGTAGATTTTCCCGGCAGAGACTACCGTGTCACCGAGGCCATAGCTGAATCCGCTCGCCCATGCCGCCCACGCGCCGGAGGTGATGCGGCAGAAAAACCCGGTTTGACTGGCACGGTAAGCGTCAATGCAGTTACTGACGACCACGTCGGTCAGGTCTCCAATGCTGGTTCCGATGGTCACCCATTCCCGCGTGAGTAGCGCAATAGCATCGTCATGGCACTCGAAATAACAGCGTTCAATCGTCGCCCTTGTTCCAGAACCCATTTGAATACCAACCTTTGCCCCCACGAAACGGCAGCGGGTAAAACTAACATCGGACCAGTCATGGATGTGGACACCAAAAAGGTTGGTTCCCATATCTGGGATTTGGAAATCCTCAACCGTCAAGCGATCCACCTTCACGAATGTTAGATTACCGCGCATTCCTGCGACGTTTGCGCCGGAAGTATCGGTCTGACCGTTCACCTTGAGCGTTAGACCTACGATGGAAATATCCGTGTCGCGTGTAAGCGTCCCGGCGTTTCTGTTAATCAACACCTCTCCATAGGTGGCGGTTTTTTTGAGGGCCGCACCATAGGCGTAGAGTCGGGTTTTACTGCCGATGGTGAGGGTAGCGTTGACGGAGTAATCACCTGCCCCGTCCAGCACGACCGTTCCACCGCCTGCGGCGTTGGCTGCATCGAGCGCAGCTTGGATCGCGATGACGTTTGCGGCTGCGGTGGCGGCGGGAGATGCGCCGTAGGTTGACGCATAGATGATTTTACCGAGTGCGGCTTGCAGCCCCGAGGTCTTCGCGATGGAAAACGTGCTGTCCGCGACACCCGAAAACAAGCCGGGGACGTTGACCAGCTCGTCGAGTTCCAGCGAGCGCAGCGCGCCGGCACCGGCGGCGACGCTGGCGTCGCGGATGAGGATCTTGTCGTTGGCCTTGTCCACGGCGGAGCCGAGGATGGCGGGAAGCGTGTCGATGTTTTGCCCGAGCGCGGCGCAGGCCAGCAGCAGCGGGATGAGGGTATGGCGGAGGTGTTTCATGATTTCGTCAGGCGTCGGTGTTGGTGAGGATGGCGTCGTTGGTGTTGAGCAGCGGTGCGTAGTTGGAGTTATAGATCGCGTTGAGAGGCATGCCGAAGATCGGCGGCGGGGCGGATGGAGTGCCGCCGTCGATGGGCGGTGTGAAGATGGCACCGGGCGCAGCGGCCGGGGTCTCGCTGTCCGGTGGGGCGAAGATGGCTCCCGCAGCGTCCGGTGGCGTGCCTGCATCCGGCGGGGTGAAGATGCCACCCGCCGCGGCCGGCGCGGATCCGGATGAAGGCGGGCTGAAGATGGCCGGCGGATCGACCAGGGACGGCGTGCTGGTGAGCGCGGTGTAGGCCATCGCCCCGAGGATGCCGCTGCCGTTGGAACCGGCGGCCAGATCGATGACCAGATCGACGCCGAAGGGCAGCGAGGAAATCACCGCATCCGCCAGCTGGCTGGCGGTGGTCGCCGGCACGGCGGCACCGGGCGAGCCGGCCAGGGCGAGGTTGACCGTCAGCAGGCCGAGGGTGTAGCTGGTCGAGAAGGGCGCGGGGTTGTTGCCGTTGGACGGCACCACGTAGCGCACCGCCAGCGGCCCGTCCTCTTCGGGCAGGCGGAACCGCAGGTCGCGGTTGCCGCCGAAACTGGTCGTCAGATAGAGAAACCCGTCAGCCACCGCCGGCGGGGTGAACACCGCGCCGGGCGCGGCCGGGGTGCCGCCGCCCGCCGCCGGCAAGAAGATCGCCCCGGCAGCCGCAGGCGGGGATCCGGCGGAGGGCGGCGCGAAGATGGCGGGCGGGGCGGCGGGCATGGCGGTGGTGGGTTAGGGGCTGGCGGCGGCGGCGATCAGGCGACGAGTTCGTAGGTGTTGTTGCCGGAGTCGCGTTGTTCGAGTTCGAACTCGATCTTGCTGGTGGTCGGGCCGACGTCGCCGGCGGTGACCAGGCGCAGGTAGGCCCACACCTGGGTGCGCTCGATGATCGCGCCGTTCTTGTTCTGGATTTCCAGCAGCATCACCACTTCGATGAAGTTGTCATTCTTGACGCCGGGGGCCTGCGCCACGCCCGCCACCGGCACCGTGGCCAGCGCGTGTTCGAGCTGTTTGATCAGGCTGTTGGTGGTGGCGGTGGCGCTGGTCCACTTGCGCTTCTTGAGGGTCTGCTCCTCATCGTCCACATAGCCGCCGGAGGCCCTGGGGATCTTGAAGATTTCGGTGTCGAATTCTTTGACCTCCTTGACGGTTTCGATGTTGGCAAATTCCCAGTTCGTCCAGTTGGTGGTCGGCGCATTGTCCGGCCAGGTGGTCTTGGAAACGGTGACCGCATCGACAGTGGTGCCGACCGGGATGATGTAGAGGCGGGCGTTTTTCAGCTCGCGGCGTTTGGTGGTGAGTGACATGGTGGTGTTTAGTTGATGGTTGAGAGTGGATAGTTGATAGTTAAGAGTCAGAGCAGAGGTCGCAGCGGCTTTTTCTTCGCTATCAACCATCAACTCTCAACCATCAACCTCTTCAAAAAATGCCGGTGATGCGGACGAGGCCGAGACCGGCGAGCGCCTCGGCTTCGGTCTGGGTGAGTGGGAAATCGCAGGGACCGGCGGCGACGATGGCAGCGCCGATCTTGGTGCGGTTCTGGAGGACGATGACGGCCACGTGGCGCGGCTCGTCGTTGGCGGTGGTGGCGGGCGCGGCGGCCGGTGCGGTGGTTTTCATGGTCGTTAGAGTGAGAGTTTGCGGCTGAAGATCGTCTGGCGGCCGAGGTAGGCGGTGCCGCCATCGGCCTCGATGTCGAGGTCGCTGAAGGATTTCAGGCGGAAGCGGTAGGCATGATGGTCGCTGCCGAGGCGCAGATCGTGGACGTGGCTGACGAGGTCCTCCCACAAGTCCTCTTCCGGCGTCGCAGCGTCCGAGACTTGCGGCAGGCAGATAAGGGTGAGCGGCACGGTGATTTCCATTTCCAGGCCGTCCTCCTCCGAGCTGCTGCCCTCGGCGATGCCGATATGCAACACGGCCCCGAGCGAGCTGGCGGCGATCATGCTGGCCACGTCATTCCAGACGCTGCCCTGGCGTTTGAAGATCACGCTGTCCGCCGTCCAGCCGATATTGGCGGCGATGATGCTGGCGGCCAGATCGGCGCGCAGGTCGTAGAGTTTACTCATGCGGATTTGCCTCCTGGGTTAGCGGCTTGCGAGCTGAGTTCGGCGATGTAGTCGCCGGCGGTTTGCACGGCGGCATCGCGCATCTCGTCGAAGGGCAGAAGGCTGCGGTCCTGTTTGATCTGCGCCTGCTTGACGAGCACGTAGAGCACGGTGAGCGAGTCCTGGCCTTTCACGCCCACTTTGGGCCGGGCGAGGATCAGGGTGTTTTTCGGGCCGACGCGCAGCGCGACCAGATCGGTGAAAGTCCTGGCGCGGCGGCCGTAACTTTCCGCCGCCACCGGGATGGTCAGGAAGCCGTTGGGCTTTTTCGGTTTGACCAGATAGTCGCCGAAGGCGGCGCGCAGCCGCGAGGCGCGCGGGATCTTGATCGTCGTTGAAGTCTCACTGCTGGCCGCTTCGATCTGGTTGGCGACCTTTTCCAGATGGTTGGTCGGCGTCGCACCGAGGCGGTTGGCGGTCTTGTGATCCGGGATGCCGGCGACGTAGGTCTGCGTCAGTTCGAGCACGTCCACGGCGATGCGGGCATGCAACTGCTTGCGCCTTGCAATGGATCTGCGGAGGCGTTGCAGCCCGGCCGCTTCGCCGGTGGCGGTGATGGTGATGGCGATCATCGGGAACCTCCTGCTTTTTCCGCTTCACGGATTGCCAGGGCACGCCGGGCGCGTTCGGCAGGGGTCATTCTCGGCAGGGTGACCAGGCCGGGTTTGCCAGGGATTTCGACGGCTCCGGTTTCGAGTTTGAAGGCCTCCCCCATTTCCGGATCCACCTCGGTGAGGGACAGGCGCGGGGACGGGATCGGCAGCTTGCCAGCGATCACGTTGGGGCGGCTGGCGAACCATTCGTCGATGCTCTCGCCATTCGGGCCGGTGACGCCGAGCGCCTCGCAGCGGTCGCGTTTCACTTCGCGCAGGCCGACGCCGCCGTTGAACACGAACGGGCCGTGGTCGATGTCCAGGGCATCCGGGAAATTCGCCGAGGCTCCCAGCTCGCCCAGGACGGGATCGCCCTTGAGACAAATCATGCCGGTCTCGCTGCGGACCACGCGCACGCTGCCCTTGTGCGGATAGATCCGGCCGCCGGAAATCTGCCAGCGCGATTCCCAGTCCCGCTGCTCGATGTGGGTGAGCACGCGGACGAGTTCCACGCCCGGCGCCGCTTCGAGGCGGTCCGGAGTATTAAAGCGGTATTGCTGCCCGGCACCGACGTTGATTTGCGTCTGGGTGCGCACGATCAGGTTGAGCCGGCGCAGGGTGGATAGATCCTGAATCGTTCCGGCGACGGCCGGCGGCACCGGCTCGGCGGCGTCGCCTGGCATCGTCGGAAATCCGCCCTCCGGTGTGTAGCCGGTGGCCTGGATCGTTTCGAACAACGTGCCCACGGCCGAGGCCTCATCGATCTCGCCGGAGACGATGGCATCGATCACGCGCTTGATCATCGTCGCGAAGATCCGCGAGGTGCCGCGCGCGGTGAACGCCGAGGCGAGCCGCGCCTGGGCGGTGAGTTCGCGCAGGCCCGCGGTGTCCAGCGAGGTGGGCAAAATCCCCCGCGCCTGCGCTTTCACGAAGGCGTCGAACAAGGGATCTGGTAGAGTTTCGGGCATGAGAGTTAGATTCCGTCCATGCGGGTGCGGCCGGTGCGGCTGCCGGGGCCGGAGACGATTTCCACGCCGTTGGGTTTTTCGCCTGGCACTTCGGTGGCGATGGCATCGTCGGCGGGCTCGGGCCGGATCTGGCCCTTGGCCACGCTGAGGAAAAACGCGTCGGCCTTTTCGTATTCGAGCTTGCGGGCCTCGCCGGGTTGATAGCCGGGGATGGTGACCAGCAGCCGCCAGCGCGCGATCGCCATCGCCTTGGCCTTGAAGCTCGGCGGGATCTTTTCCAGATCCTCGGAAATCGTGTTGGGGGCCCAGGTGGCGATGTAGCCGCGGATCTCCGCCGTCAGGTCCGCGAGGATGGGCAGCAGCCGGTCGCTCACGGAGACGCCCGCCGAGGTCTTGGCGAAATCATCGCGCTCGCGCAGCGTCATCGAGCTGAGCAGGTCGTGTTCGGTGAGAGTGGTCCAGGTCATACTTTTCACCCCGAAACCCGAGGCCCCTTGCGGAGCCTCGGGTGATTCATTGGAGGGAATCTTTGATCTAACTTGCTCAGGCAAGCGTCACAGTGGTCTTGCGCACGCCGGTGGTCTGCGGCGCGAAGATCAGCGACTCATGCCAGACGGTGATGTCGGTATACACCGCGCTCTCCTGGATCGCCACGGCCCACTCGCCGCCGCCGGTGACGGGGGAATAGGCGCGCTTGATGTTGGAGGGGTCGTCCAGGATCGCGCTGTCGGTGACCGCATAGGAGTAGGCAGCGAGGCCGAGCACGTTGGTCTTGGCGCCGGCCTTGACCTCTTGCTTGATGCCGTCGTGGATCACCACCCGCTTGATGCCGAGGTAGCGCGCCAGCATTTCCTCATCATAGTCGCTGTGGTTGGCCACGCCGGTATTGGCGCGGGTGGCGGCCTCGTAGGCATCCTGGCGGCCCTGCCAGGCGGCATTGCCGATGACGAGTTGCACGTTGGCCAGATCGCCGATGGCGAGGCGGCTGAGCTGCGCCTGGGCGCGGAGCAGGCCGTCCGGATTGGTCGCCGCGCTGAAGGTGATGGCGGCGTTGGTCGAGGCCGCATCCACCACCCCCATGCCGCGGACGATGTCGGCGCGGATCAGGCGGTTTTTCAGGCTGGCCGCGTAGCGGTTTTCCCAACCGGCGACCACCACGCCGCCGATCTTCGGCAGCGTCTTGTGATCCACCCGCATGGTGAGGCCCTTCTGTTGGGTCGCCAGGGTGACCGTGCTGCCGCGGTATTGCACGCGCTTGAACGAGGCCCCGATGCCGCGGATGTCGCTGTCGTCGGCTTCGGTCAGGAACGCTTCGTCGTCCGCCTTGGCGAATTGGAAGAAGTCATTGGTCTGCATGCCGGGGAACAACAGTTCGAGGCGGCTGCTTTCGTCCGAGGACGGCAGCCCGGCGAGGTAACCCTGCACGTCCTGCGCGAGCGAGCCCGCGTAGTTTTGCGCCGAGTTGGCCACGGTGATCTGGCCGAGCACCGGAGTGTCGGAGAGGAGCGAGGCCCCGGTGAGGGCGAGGTAGGAATTGAGATGTTTCATGTGGATTCTAGATTTCAGATTTTCAGCGTTTCAGCGTTTCAGCGTTTACCGGTTAGGGGTTGACCACCGGGCTGAGGGGCAGCACGAGGAACTCGGAACCGTCACCGGCCGCGGCGTTGAGCGCCTCGCCGACGAGGTAGGCCCCGGCGACCACGGCATCCGTGACTTTGCCGCCGGCCGTGCCATAGACGCGGACGCCGGCGGCGATGGCCTTGGAGGCAATCAGGATCTTCGGCCCGCTGAGGATCGGAATGACCCCGATGGGCGTATTGATGGCGGCTCGATCCGCCGCGGAACCGATCGGGCGGGTGGCCGCCGTGTTCAGTTTCACCTGGGTGGCGGGCGCGGTGCCGAAGGCCACCAGCAGGTGCTCGTCGATGGCCACCTCGGCGGACCGGGTGAACGGGCCGTCGTAGAAGCCCTGGACATTGAGCGCGTCCGTTCCTTGGGGAGCGAATGCGCGGGCGGCCACCGCGAACGGTGCGATCAGGAGCGCGGTGAGGAGCGCCAGTCCGTGTTTGGTTTTCATATATCTATCGAGTGAGAGGTGAAGGTGTGAGTTATGCCTTGGTGAACAATTCCGGCTTGGCCACGCGGCAGGCGTCATAGGCCTTGGTCCAGCCGGGGGCGGTGGTGATGTCGATGGCCTTCTCGGCGGCGAAGGCGATCACGCCTTGCGTGATGCGCTCGGCGGCGTTGGCGGCATCGCTGTGGTTGGCATCGCGGCGGGTGCCGAGATGGGCGACGCGGTTGCTGGTGTTGAGCACCGGCATCAGGGTCTGGAGCTTGGCGCTCTCGGTCGCGAACGAGGTGTTGAGCGCGGCGGTCCAGGCGGGCTTGTCGGCAGCGGTGATGCGGCCGGTGTTGAGCGCTTCGGCGAGCACCGTTTCCACGGCGGTGCCACGCACCAGGTGCAGCTCGGTCTCCACCAGCGAGAGGCGGGAGTTGGCGGCGGTGACGGTTTCCATCGCGGCGGCCTTGTCGGCTTCGGCGCTGGCCATGTCGCCGAGCATCTTGACGATGGCGGCGGAGATTTCTTCGGCGGTGGGCGCAGCATCGGGCGCGAACCCGAGTGCTTGGAGCGCTTCTGGTGTTAGTGGCATGTCGGTGGTGGTTTCTTGGTTCTCGGATTCGCCGCTTGCGGCATCGGGAGAGGGGAGATCATCAGGCATGCCTTCGAGCCCGTTCAGGGCGATGGTGTTGTGCATGATGTTGGGGGTGTTGGTGAGCGCGTCGCTCCACAGCAGGATGGGGCGGAAATAGCCGGCGCGGCCGGGGATCTCCGAGAGCCGCCAATAGGGCGAGTGGCCGGTGTATTTCGGCGCGTCGCCGTCGAGCAGCGCGGTGCCGTCGCTATTAAGTACACTGGTCACCCAGATTCCGTCGTCCTCCACCTCGATGGACTTGATCCGGCCGACGGCGCTGGCGCGGTGGCCGGGGTTTTTCTCGCGCCAGGCGGCATCATCGGCGTGGCCCTCGTAAATCGGCACGCCCCGGAAAAACGTCGCGAGCTTGCCCACCAGGCTGCCGTAGTTGGCGGCGAGGGTGGCGCCGGCCTGGCGGTCCACCACCTGGATGATGGCGTTGCCGTGGATGTCATCCACCGGAAACTCGCCGTAGGGGCTGAGGCGGTAGCGGAAACTCGTCTCGCCGCTGGCATTGGCCGGCAGCGCGAGTTCCTGGAACACGCCCGAGGCGGCGTTGATCGCGCCGGTGGCGGCGTTGAGCGCGGCGGTGAAGATGGGGAAGGATTTGGTTTTCATGCGTTAGAATCGGATAGCCAGGCGGCGGCGGTCTGGGCGGCGAGCTCGCGGCCGAGGTTCACGGCATCCCCGGCGAGCGCGGGCATGTCCTTGGAAATCTTCTTGAGCGCGGCCTGGGTGGCGGCGTGGTCGCCTGCCTGATAGGCCGCGAACAACGCCTCGCCGAGCGGCTGCAGGTCCGCCGCAAGCGCGCTGCGCAGCGCTTGCAGGCTGGCGGAAACTTCCGGCCCGCCGGCTTCGTTGAGCGCGGCGGCTTGGAGCGGGGCGGCGGTGACGGATTCTCCCAGGGCCGCTTCTTCGGCGTCGGCTTCGACGAGGCCGAATTTCCCGAGGAACCAGCTTTTGGAAACCCGCACGCCCATGCTGCGGGCCTTCTCGACGATGCCGATCTCGGCGGTGAGATTGTTGCGGGTCTTGGTGCGCAGCTTCAGCTCGCAGAGCACCGGCGCATTCCGCCCGAATTTCCAGGCGATCACCTTGGGGGTGAGATTGCGGTTGAGGGTCTCGCTCACCCAGGCGGCGTTGTCGCTGTCGAGCTCGTCGGAGTCTTCCTGTTGGGGATTGGAGCCGGTGCCGTTTTCGCGGGACATGGTGGATAGATCGCCACCGCGCCACAGCATCACCTGGGCGCGGTCCATGCGGTCGATGAGTTTGACGTAAGGCACCTCGCCCTGGCCGGTGAGGTTGAGCACGTCGATCACGTCGCCGGTGTTGACCACCGCGCCGAATTCCGAGCCGATCCCGGCGACGGCGGCCGCCATGTCATTCCAGCCGGGGCTGCCCTTTTGGGCGGAGGTCCGGCCGAGGAAGGCGGGCATGCCGTGGCGGTCGCAATAGGTCAGCCAGTCCTGGAGCGGCAGTTGCTTGAACATCCGCGCCAGCACCCCGGCGAGCATCACGCCGCGGCCTTTGGAGAGCATCCAGGCATTGCGGCCGCCGAGGGTGTCCAGCTCCACGCCGCGCTGGGCGGCATAGGCGGGGAGAAATTTCATCCGCCCGGTGGTCACTTCGAAGAACCACGTCGGCACCTTCACCAGCTCGGCATTGAGCGCGGCCCGCGATGGCCGCCAGATGATGTGGTGGGCGGCGTAGCCTTTGCCATAGGCATCCATGATCTGTTGGACGAGCAGGCGCATGCCGCCGGCTTCTTCCAGCTCCACGGCATCGGAGGTGCGGAGGTTCTGGTAGAATTCCTGCAGCACGCCCTGTTGGTCCTGCGCCGCCTGTTTCCATTCCGCCGGGATTTCCTCCTTCGGTAAAATGTCATAGCCGTGGCGGCTCACCGCGGCCTTCGCCTTGGGTGCCACGGTGGCGATGATGTCGTCGTGCTTTTCCAGCCACTCCATCACCCACGCCAGCCCGGCGATCTCGCCGCGCGAATAGGCCTCCAACTGCCGGACCAGCACGTCAGGCGTCCAGCCGCGCAGCGGATTGAAGCGGGTCTGCTTCTCCAGCCGAATCCGCTCCGCGGAAACCGGGCGGCCATCAGGGCCGAGGATGCCGGATTCCGGCTTCACGCCGCACCTCCCGGGTAAAGGTTCGCAACGGGGCTGCCAGCCTCAGCCCGCTGGGCCGATGCACACCAATGCAGATACCGGCAGCGCGCCGAAGCTTCAGAGATGCGCAATGTCCGCTTTCCGAAAGCACCCCCCCTAGAATCGCCTCCTACGGCCTTGTTTTGAAATGTCATAAATCCGCTCCTTTCCGCCGGAACTCCGGCCGCATGCCTGCCACGGCTTCATAGCCGCCGGTGCCACCAGCGCCGCTCTTGCCCGCGTGCAGTGCCAGGGCGAGGCCCCAGAATCTATCGGCGTGGCCGTTCATGCCGCGGTCCGCGGCGAAGCGCACGTTGCCGGCCGCCGTCACCTCCTTGCGGATCGCGCGGATGTCGGCCTTGAGTTTGTCATCCTCGAAGGGGATCCGGATCATCCGGTCCTCGAAGGCGGCGCGCACCGGATAGGCGAGGGCTTCCTTCATCGGCCCGGTGAAGGTCACGCCTTCGCACTTGTATTTGCCGAAGCGCTCGGCGCTGCGCTCCGCGAACTGCATGCCCAGCCCGGTGGCGTCGATGCACACCCGTTTGCAAATCTCGAACCACGGGTAGAGGATCGCCTCTTGCTCGGAAAACTTCAGGCCCTTCAGATCGATGCGCTTGCGCACCTGGTGCAGCCCGCCGGTTTTCTCCACCAGGGTGAAGCTGGTGAGATCGTGGTGGCGGCCGATATCGAGCCCGCCGTAAAGATCCGCGCCGAGCACTTGCGCCGGCGCGGGAAACTCCCAGGCGTCGCCCGCCGGATAGGTGCAGCCGTCCAGCAGGCTCCACTCGATGAACGCGCTCGCGTCGTCCGACGGCACGCACATATACTCCTGTTGGAAACTCTCCTCATCCGGCGCACCCTTGCGGATGAAGTCGAAGTAGGCCGCCTCGTCCATGTCCTGGCGTTCGTCGTCGGCGGGCAGCTTGCTTTGCAGCTTGTAGAGGAACCCTTGGTCGAGCGCGTCTTGCAGGGTGACGCGGTGCAGGCTCCAGCCCTTCGGATTGCCCTTCTCGCGGATCTCGCGGATGAGCTGGTTGAAATAGTTCGCGCTGCCGCGGTGGGTGCTGAAAATCTCCAGGCAGCCGCCCCAGGTGATGCCGGGGTAGGCGATGGCATAGAGCTTGCGCGGATCCGGATGGAGCGCGAACTCATCGAGCACGCGGTCGCCGCGCTTGCCGGCCTGCGCGTCCGGGTTGGAGCTCATCGAGTGGATCCGCAGGCTGTTCGCCATCATCATGATGAAGGCGGTGTTGCCCTTTTCATCCACCGCCCGCTCTCCCAGATCCGTGGCACCCAGTTGCAGGATCTTGGCAAAGGCCTTGCAGTCTTCCAAAAACAAGCGCGCCTGAATGTCATCCCGCGAGGAAATCCACGCATCCAGCCGGGCGCTCTTGAGCGCCTTGCGCCGCGTCAGGCCGTAGCCCGTCGCCCAGGTCCAGCCGATCTGCCGGGACTTCTCCGCGATCTTCAGCCGTGAGCTATCATTAACCCACGCCGCCTGATAGGGCAGCAGGATCGCACGCTCCGGAATGACCTTTGCCGCACCCATCAGAGCAGTCCCGCAGCCTCCTCGATCTGCTTGAGGGTTTCCGCCGTGAGTCCGCCGTTGGACTTCGCCGCGCTCGCCAGGGCCGTGAGTTTCGCTTTGGCCTCTCTGGCAGCTTCTTCCAACAGCCGCAGCTTGCGATCGTCGCGTGTCCCGGCCTGCGCCTTGATCAAGGTCTCCATCCACTTCCGCGCCTCTTCCGGGTTGCTGTTGGGATCGCGGATCAGCCGGTAGGCATACTCCTTGAGTTCGCCAATCGCCGCCGCGTCGAACGCTGCCGACTCGCCCGCCAGCTTCGCCAGCGTCTTGGCCGATAGCGCCGCGAACTGCTTGCGCTCCACCAGGATGGGCTCCACATGGCGCGAGTAAAACGGTGTGAGCGAGGAGAGCGAAACCGCGACCCCGCACTCCACCGCCAGCCAGTCCAGCGCGGCGGTATAGGTCCAGCCGCACAGCAGCCCCTGCACCAGCTCGGCGAGTTGCGCCGGCGGCAGTGCATCGAGCTTCGAGTCGCCCCGTGGCTTGCGTGGTTTCGGTGGGGTGGCCATGGTTCATTGCTCCATCAGACGGGCACGGCCCGCGTCGGTGATTTTTGCCTTGTTGCGGTCCTCGCCGGTGACGACGACCACCTGCCCTTTGAGTTCCAGCTCGCTGAGCGCGCGCTTGAATTCGGAGTAAGAGGTCCCCGGCTCGTCGAGCGAGGTGTCCGCCCACAGCGTGCCGGTCGGGCACATGCCGTTGGGCCGTTGTTCGAGGTTGCGTAAAATGGTGCGTTGCATGGGGTCAGGGAGCGCGGCGGGTGCGGGGTTGCATCAGCTCGTCGATGCGCGAGTGGATGCTGCGGGCGATGCCGTCGAGCTTGTCGGAGAGATGGACCTCGCGCTCGCCGCCGGCCTTGAGCAGCTCGTGATACTGGTTGATCGACTCGCGGCGCAGATCGGCCAGCCCGACCTCCAGCACCGTCACCCGGTCGCGCAGCGCCTGGTGCGCGTCCCAGCTCGGCGGGGTGAGCACCTTGCGGGTGGACACTTCCGGCAGCGGGCTTTGCAGCGTGACGTTATTAGTCGCCTCCTTGAGTCCCTGGCGCTTGCCATAGAACAGCGCGAACGCCGAGGCCAGCGCGCCGATCACCGCGATGATCCAGTCGCCCGAGATCATCGGGTCCGGCGGAGGCGTGTTTGCCAGATATCCCATCATGAAAATCCCTCCCCCTCTTGATTCGTTGGATTCGTCAGATTCGGGGGGCCTTCCTTCTGCACCCACAGCTCGAACCGCTCCGCCTGTTCCACCAGGCAGATGCCGAGCAGCAGCCCGCTCAGCCCATGCTCGTCAAAGTCCCGGACGAGAAATCCCCGCACCGCCACCAGCTCCGCGTCGGTCAGCGCCAGCACCGCCAGCGCCGTCTGCTTGGCCTCGTAAAGCTCAGCCACGATTTGCCAGGCAGCTCTCACAGCACGCTCCCCCTGATTTTGAAAACATTGCGCTTCTGCAGCATCGTCAGCCCGGTCTCGATCTCATAGTGCGGCAGATCCGTGAACGCCTGCCACGAGCCGCCCCACGCCAGCCCGCAGGCCGCCGCATGCAGCGAGCAGGCGCGATGCACCCGCGCCGCAAGCTCCGGCTTGCTGGTGTCCAGGTAGGTTTTGCCCTGGAACACCCCGAAGTCGCCGGCAATGCCGAAATTGTGATTGCTCTGCCCGCCCTTGGCGTTGGTCACCCGCGCCCCGCCGGTCACCCGGCCGATCTCATAGAGCGCGTCCTGTTCCTCCCAGCTGCGGTTCCCGGCGATCATCACATAGTCGCAGCCCAGCGTCGCCGCCGTCGCCTTCGCCAGCCGGCCGAACTGCATGAAGCGCTCGCGCGCCTTTTCGTCGAGCGTGGCAATCTGGCCCATCGTCCGCGCGTCCAGGTCCTTGCCCAGGCTCTCCGCCGCTTCCAGCGCGCCGTAGGGCTCGCCGCGGGAGGCGATTTCCGCCAGCACCCGCGAGGCCGTCGCCGGCCCGAAGATCCCGTCCGGGAATGCGCCCACCGCGCGTTGGATGGCTTTGATAGAGTCTGGGAGATTCATGGAATGTTAGTTGGAGTCGGGAGTGGAGAGGCCATCCAAGGCCACTTGCGGAATTATCATCGCCCACTCCCTCAAATGGTTTTCTCTGCGGTGAAATCTTATTTCCCCGAGCGGTAATCCACGCTCAGCCCGGCCTTGCTCGAATACCCCACATCCCCCTCGGGAGTGATCAGGGTGAAGCGGACTGGCACGCCCTCGAGGGCAGAGCATGACGGCAGGCAACCCATGATCCCCGCCGCCATGCCCAATCCTACAACCCAGAGCGGCAGCCGCCCCCCGGCGGCGCCGCCGGTTCCATCCGCCTGGTCTTCAGGCGGCAGAATCGAAATTTTGCCCGAGGTGATGAAACGCAGCAGCACGTTGGCCGCGCCGATCACCGCCACCGCCTCCACCGGATTCGCCTTCAGCCAGGCCAGCGCCGGCGGGAAAAACGCCAGCGCGAACAGCAGGACCTGCAACCAGATCGTCCGGGATAACAGAAAACTTTTGCTCGGCGCGGGCGGCGTTGTTTCAGGCATGCAGCCACCCTGCACGGTCGCTGCAGATCCCCGTCAGCACCGCCTGCTAGCACCGGGCACCGCCGCTACTGACGGCCTCACGCGCTCATCTGCCGCTGCTTGTGCTCCCACACGCTCAGCAGATCCACCTTGAAGTGGGAGTTGCTCGCATGCGGCCGCAGCTTGTAGCCGCGCACCGCCTTCACCGCGATCAGATCGTAGATCACCTCCCGGTCGCAGCCGTCGAGCACCTGGCACGCCTGTTGCACGCTGCCCCAGCGCCGCAGCTTGCGGTCATCCGCCGTCCGCAGATACATGTCTTCCGTCCAGGATACGCCGGGCAGGGTGGGGGTGGGCTGGCTCATGCCGCAGCATAGCACAGCCCCCGTCAACATCCGCCCAAAGCCCAAAGCCCAATGCCCTGTGGCTGCCGCGTCTCGCGGCTGGCATTCATTCATTCATCCTTCTCGAATCCATCCACGAGGGAGATCAATCCAAGCGATACGTCGGAATCGTCGCGTCCGCATCCACAGCCGCTTTTGCCTTCGCCACCGGCTTCGGCCCGGCCTTCAGCGCCGCGAGCTGCGCCTCCATCGCCGCGATCTTGCGTTGGGTCTGCACGTCCGGCCCCGGAGCCGCCGTGGCCGCCGCTTTGCCCGCCGCCGGCGGCAGCAACACCGCGATCACGCAACCCAGCGGCCCCAGCAGCGCCCCGCACAGGAACCCAGCCGGGCCTTGTGCCTTGCCGCCCAGGTCGCCCAGGGCCATTCCGATGAATCCGAAGACCACTGCGCAGATGATGAGGATGATGAGCATTTCCATAGTTTTGGGGGGTTGGGAATCAGCAGAATTGATAGATCCAAATCGCCCCCGTGTAAATCCCCGAAATCACCCCACCTCCGGCTTACCGCTGAGGGTCGTTTCCAGCTGCGAGTCCGGATTTTTTCTCCGGCGCCTCGTTCCCGGTTCCCGCCGGTGCCAGCGCCAGCGCATTCCCCAACGCCAACGCCATCTGCGCCAGCACCTCCTCCATCCGCGCCATCCGCACCTGCAACTCCTCTTGCTTGTCCACCCGCGCCGCCAGGGTTTCTAGAAATTGCCGCATGCCGACCTCGTCATTAGCCGCCCTAATCATTCCACCTAGGCTCTGCTGCGGGGATTCACTGATCCCCGATTGATTCGGCTTTACTGACGATTGTGCATTCCCAGACGCCATCCAGATCCCCGCCAGCCGCTCCGCCTGTTCTAATTTCCCCCAGCCCTTCGTGCTAATTTTGATACTGCCGTTGCGGTAGCCAAACAGCGACGCCACCGACAAACCCATCCTCGGGGCCAGTCCACGCAACGAAATCCCCAAGCGCGCCGCCAAAATGTCGGTGCGTTCTAAAAATCGGGCTTGTGTTCTAATTTCTTCTTGCAGTGTTCTATTTTTGTTCTATTCCTTTTGCGTCGCCCGCATCAGTAACCGCGACACACACAAACGCAACGCCAGCCCCGCCAAAAAGCAATCTCCGAAAAATGACCACCACCCCGCATCAATCCCAAGGCCGCCTGGTCCGCTACCCCGGAGCCACTCTCGCCGCCCAGGAACTCGGCGTCTCCCGCGGTCACCTTCACCGCGTCCTCATCGGCGAGCGCAAGAGCCACGTCCTCGTCAGCCGCTGGCACGCCTGGCTCGCCGCGCACCCCGAATTCGCCCGCCTCCAACAAACCCGCTGACCCCATGACCGAACTCACCGCCATCAAAGTCCGCCTCGTCATGCTCGCCATCGCCGAGCGGCGGCTGCGCGGCGAGATCCCGGAGAGCCACACCGTCTCCACCGCCCAGTGCGAAACCATCAGCCGCGAGCTCGGCCTGCCCGTCTCCGAGGCCACCTTCCGCCGCGACGAGCGCCTCATCGCCGCCAAAGCCCGCCTCGCCCTCACCGCCCTCCGCCCCCAATGAACCACCCCTCCATCACCGCCGGCGCCAGCCAGTGCGATCTCATCCTCGAACTGCTCGCCGCCGCCAACGGCCGCTGGGTCTCCATGATCGATCTCCACCGCGTCTCCGGCTCCATGGCCGTCCACTCCCGCATCGCCGATCTCCGCGAGCGCGGCCTCCAGGTCGAGCAACACAGCGTCCGCAAAGGCCGCAGCGTCCATTCCAGCTACCGCCTCATCCCCGCCACCGGCCAGCTCCCTCTCCTCTAACCCATAACTCCTAACTCCCTACCCCCATGCCCCACCTCCAACTCAGCCCCACCACCGCCGCCAAGGCCCACGCCGCCGCCCTCGACCGCGCCACCCGCGGCGTCCCCACCGCCGCGCAATACGCCAGCCAGCTCCAGGCCGCCCATGCCGCCGCCGTCGCCCGCGCCAACACCATCTGCGCCCGCGAGTCCGGCGTCATCTCCATCTACGCCCTCGGCGAGGTCATCGCCCAGATCGAGGCCGACCAACTCGACCACGCCCACCACCTCGAACTCACCGAATCCATCACCCTCCACCGCGTCCTCCGCCGCCTCAAGGATCTCCTCCCCCAACACTAACTCCCCACCCCCAGCCACCATGACCCCAGACCCCATGCTCTACATCATCGCCGCCGCCGTCCTCGGCGCCGCCATCGGCTTCTTCGCCTGCGCCCTCGTCGCCTCCCGCCGCATCCGCGACGCCGAGCGCGAAGGCTGGAAAGCCGGCGTCCGCTGCCGCCACCGCGAAGAAGCCCCCACCGCCGATCCCTGCCACCTCATCCGCTAACTCCCACTAACTCCCGCTCCCATGTCCGATCCCACCCTGCAAAACCTCCAGTCCCTCATCGCCGACCTCATCTGCGCCGACGCCCACGACATCCACCTCCACGCCACCTTCGCCGAGCTCGGCATCGACAGCCTCGATCACGCCCAGCTCATCAACGAATGCGAGGACCACTTCGACCTCGAAATCGCCGACGCCGACGCCGTCGCGGCCAGCACCGTCTCCGCCCTCTACGACCTCATCACCTCCGCCCAGGCAATCGCCCACGCCTGACCGAAACGGACCGCCGGATTCATCCGGCCCGCATTCATTCATTCATCCTCGCCTCTGCCCATCATGACCACCCCGATCCCCAAAAACCGCCACGGCAAAACCGACTGGACCGCCGTCTTCGCCGCCGCCTCCCCTGGCCAGCGCCTGCGCATCCCCAAAACCCTCGCCGGCGCCGCCTACACCGCCGCCAAAACCGGACCCTTCCAAATCGCCAGCAAAGGCCACCCCGACGGCACCGTCGATCTCATCATCGGCCCGCCCCATCCCCCCAAAGCCACGCCCGCCCCCGAACCCAGCGGCCCATTCGGCGGACTATCCGCCGCCGATGTCGTCCACAAGATCACCGCCGCCCACGAGCAAATCGAATACTGGACCCGCTACCGGGCCGCCCAGACCGACAAGCGCGACCGCATCGCCGCCGGTGCCCGCGTCCAACTGTGGACCATGCAGCTCGCCGCCCTCCGCCGCTACCTCAACCTGCTCTGCGCCTGACCGACCACGGACCGCCGGATTCATCCGGCCCGTATTAAATCTTACCCATCACCACCATGTCCGACCCATCACTCATCGCCGCCTTCGCCTCGCCTCGCACCCTGGAAGAGCAACTCGATTCCATCCATCAAGCCCCGCCGCTCTCCGCGCTGGCACGCATCAAAGTCATCGAGCGCAACCAGGACGGATACTCTCCGGCACAAGTCCTGTTGATTTTCGAAGACGCCCTTACCCGCGAAGTGCGCACCAATCCCCAGCGCCGTGGCGTGATCCAAGCGCTGAAACAATCCATCAAGCGCGTCACTCCGCAAACCGCCGCCGCCACCGCCGCCACCGCCGCCACCGGCACCCGCTACAACCCCGAGACCGGCCTCGTCGAGCTCACCCACGACCAACCCCGCCGCGCCGAGTGGGACGCCGTCCGCGAAACCGTCCAACAAATCAGCTTCGCCGGCCGCATGTTCGTCCGTGGCCAGGTCAAACTCGGCATGCTGCTCGCCGGCCTCAAAAAGGCCCACGGCGTCCACCGCGGCCGCCCCGAAAAGAATTCGGCAGAATCTGCCCATTTAATTCCCTGGGCGCAAATCGTCCAAGACGAAACCGGCTTCTCGCGCAAATCCGGCGACGAATTCATCCGCCTGTTCGAAGCCACCAAGGTCAAACTCAAGAAGGCCACCACCCTCGATCTGCCCGAAGACCTCGCCAAGGACGCCCTGGTCCTCTTCCAGACCGAGAACGCCCTCGCCCTCAGCGCCGAGCAGTGGACCCAGGTCGATGACCTCATCGGCACCCTCACCAGCGGCGAGACCCAAGCCAGCCTCATGCAGCAGCTCGGCGTCCTCGCCAAGCCCGCCAAGATGCCCACCAAAACCGGCACCAAGGACCAGCCCGCCGAGCCGAGCGCCGGCCAGCTCGCCTTCCATTTCTTCGACGGCGTCGCCGCCCCGCTCATCAACGCCCGCACCAATCCGGACTACAAACTCTACCTGCTCGCCCTCCCCCTCACCAGCGATGCCGAGCACCCGCTCAGCCTCGCCACCCTCAAAGCCGAAGCCCGCGCCCTCATCGCCGACATCGAAGAGGCCGAGCAAGCCAACGCCAAGCCCGCCAAGGGCAAAGTCATCACCGTCTGATTTCAGCATTTCAGCCTCTCAGAATTTCAGCATTTACTCCCATGACCACCCTCGCCTCCGCCCGCAAAAGCCAGCTCGACCTCATCATTGACGAGGGCGGCCTCGCCGAGCTGAGCCAACTCTCGCCCAACCAGAAGAGCGATCTCTTCGCCAAGCTCGGCGCGGTGCAGCTCGTCAGCGCCGCCGCCTACGGCACCAAGCAGGGCATCGTGGCCACCCAGGCGAGGGTGTTGCGGGTTTCCGAGCAAGCCATCAACGGTTGGCTCGCCCTCTACAAAAAACACGGCTTCCGCGCCCTCATCGACGGCCGCAAAGCCGCCGCCGGCAGCCGCGCCGCCCTCCCCGAAGTCACCCGCCAATGGATCAAAGACCAGATCCTCAACTGCCAGCGCCGCGACGCCGTCGCCGAGGTCCACCGCATGACCCTCGCCCAGTGGCGCATGTGGCAGCGCACCGGCGATCCTCAATGGGCCATCCCCGGATTCTCCTCCCCTCCGGCCGATGCCGGCAAAGGCTTCCCCGCCGGCTTCTCCGTCGAAAACTTCCGCCGCTGCGGCCCGGACAATTACCAGAAAACCCTCGCCGCCCAGGGCACCATCGCCGCCTATCGCACCCTCCCCTCCATCCTCTCCACCAGCGTCGGCACCCGCTACCTGGAATACGTCTTCTTCGACGATGAAAAGCCCGACGTCAACGTCCGCGTCCTCGGCTACGACCGCCCCATGGTCCCGCTCTGCTTCCACGCCCTCGACCGCCTCACCCGCTTTCCCTTCCGGCCGCACATCCGCCTCCGTTGGTATGATACCGACAAGCAGACCCACAAGCACCTCACCCAAAAGGAATTCGTCTGGTATGTCATCTTCCTGCTAGTCACCGAGGGCTATCGCGCCGATGAAGTCGGCACCACCTACATCCAAGAACACGGCACCGCCAAAGTCTGGGCCAATCAATCCCTTGCCACCCCCGGCGGCTTCCACTCCTTCGAGGATGCGCTCCGCAGCATCACCGCCCGCGATGGCATGCCCGGCGTCCGCATCGATTCCTCCGGCCTCTTCAATCGCCCCGCATTCTCCGAGCTGCTCTACGGCCCGCAGTCCTCCGGCAACCCGCGCTTCAAGGCCCCCATCGAATCCTCCTTCCACCTCTGGCGCATCTACTCCCAGCACCTGCTCGGACAAACCGGCCTCAACATCGGCAACGCCCCCGAGGAAAACCACGGCATCGCCAAATACGAGCGCAAGATCCTCAAGATCGCCAACGATCTCCCCGCCCACATCCGCGAAAGCCTGCTCTCCAATTTCCTCACCGGCGTCGAATTCGGCTCCGTCGCCGAGCTGATCCGCCTCGCCCTCGCCAACCGCGACGACCACAAATTCGAAGGCTGGTATGAGAATGGATTCGTCGAACCCGTCTGGCGCTGGGCCGAGGAACCGGTCGGCACCTGGCACTCCCGCAGCGAGCTCGCAAACCTCCCGCAGCACCTCCGCGAGCACGCCCTCCACCAGCAGCGCCAGGACCCGCGCCTGTCCGATCTGCAAAGCTGGTCCCCGGCCATCGCCCGCGAAACCTGCCTCCGCGATCCCGCCCTCAACAAGCTCTCCATCTTCGACGCCATCCACCTCGTCCCCACCGCCTGGCTCAAGCCCGCCAAGTTCAACAAGCGCAATTTCGTCGAGGTCACCGAGGAACTCCTCCCCGGCATGGATCTCCAATACCTCCCCGAACTCACCACCCTGCGCGGCCGCACCGAAGTCCTCCGTCAGGGCGACAAGGTCATGCTCCTGCTCAACCCCCTCATGCCCGACACCGTCCTCTGTTATGATCAAAACCTGACGCCCATCGGCACCCTCACCCGCAACGTCCCCCTCGGCCGCGATTCCGACCAGATCGAGGAACTCTACAAACAACGCTCCCGCATCAAGACCGCCATGGACGCCCCCGTCCGCCGCGCCATGCAAGGCCAGGCCGACCGCCGCGACGTCATCAAACGCTTCAACGACGACCTCATCCAGAAAGCCCGCGACGAAGCCGCCGGCAAGCCCGCCACCGAGCACGAGCGCCACGTTGCCGCAGGCCAGCAAGCCGTCCGCACCGCCGCTGCAAACCGCCTGCAAACCCACGGCTCCGCCACCGACTGGGACAACCACCCCGCCGCCGCAGCCCCGCCCACCCGCAACGCCTGGGACGACCTCCCCGACGAAGTCGACCTCCACGACGCCCTCTAACCCAACCCGACCCAACCCTCTCACCTACCAACCCTCTCACCCAACAACCATGCAAAACCACATCACCACCCCCACACCCGCCCCCGCCGGCACCAACCTCGCCGTCTCCGCCCACGACTTCGAGCACCTCATGACCGCGGCCACCCTCAAAGGCACCTACACCGAAGCCCAGGTCGAAACCCTCCGCTGGTGGTACTTCACCGCCAAGCAACACGGCTGGAACCTCCAACGCCTCGCCAAAAACACCGGCATCTCCACCACCGTCCTCTATCGCCTGCTGCGCGTCGAGTATCAGGCGGACCCCGCCAACAGCATCACCAAGCTCCAACGCGCCAAGGAAAATTTCGCCGAGTCCGCCGACAATCCCGACTTCATCGAAACCTCCCTCGCCGCCCGCCTCTTCACCATCTTCGACAAGACCCGCGCCCTCAAAAACGTCTCCATCCTCTGGGGCAAGATGGGCATCGGCAAAACCGAGTGCATCAACGAATACGTCCGCCAGAACAACCACGGCCGCACCATCTGCGTCCGCTTCCCCGCCGGCTCCTCCTTCGCCTACTTCGTCTCCCATGTCGCCCGCCACCTCGGCGTCGCCAAATCCCAGTCCGCCTTCCAACAGCGCGACCGCATCATCCAGGTCCTCGCCGCCGGCCAGCGCCTCCTCATCATCGACGAGCTCCACCAGGCATTCCTCACCACCCGCACCGACACCGCCGTCAAATGCTGCGAGTTCCTCCGTGAGATCGCCGATTGCTCCGCCTGCGGCATGGTCCTCGTCGGCACCGAGCTGCTCGAAGAGCACGTCTTCCGCGGCCCCCACAAAGACGCCCTCAAACAGCTCGTCGACCGCGGCACCGTCCAGGTCCCGCTCCCCGCCAAAGCCACCAAAAAAGACTACCAGAAATTCCTCGGCTCCTACGGCCTCGATTTCCCCGATCCCTCCACCCAGCCCGAAGCCGCCGAGATCCTCGCCGACATCATCAAATCCGCCGGCCTGCGCAAACTCACCCTCCACCTCCGCGACGGTGCCGCCTACGCCAACAAGTGCGACCAAGCCTACAACTGGTCCCACTTCACCGCCGCCTTCGAAGCCATCCAATCCCTCAGCAAATGACCCCCCCGGACCTCCACCTCACCCGCATCTGGGAGAGCGCCACCTGGGGCGCCGGCCACCTCGGCGACGCCATCCGCACCCGCCGCGAGACCCCCCACCAGGACGTCCGCAAAGACCTCGGCGAGGCCCTCATCCTCCTCACCAAAGCCACCGCCGAAATCCAACAAATCCTCGCCACCCGCTAACCCCATGTCCGAATCCAAAAAAGCCCTCGCCACCAAGGCCAACAAACTCCGCCGCACCCTCGCCGAGCTGGACGCCAAGGCCGACGATTGCCGGATTCGCCTGGCCCAGATCGAGGCCCGCCTGGATAACCGCGAGGCCCCCCTCAGCGGCCTCGATCAACTCTGGAAACTCGCCCCCGACAAAGCCCGCGAACGCTCCTCCAAACACCTCTGCCGCCTCGCCTGGAACAAAGTCCCCGCCGCGGATCGCCCACCCGTCCAAACCCTCCTCGACGCCATGGCCAAATGGCTGCGCTGCGACGAGTGGCGCAAAGACGGCGGCCAGTTCGTCCCCGCCGTGGACCGCTGGATCCGCGAGCAACGCTGGGAAGACGCCCCCGCCATCAAAGACGCCCCCTCCCGCTCCCGCCACCTCCCCAAACCCGTCCCCCAAAACGACCCCGCCCAAGCCGCCTCCCAAGAAGAAATCGCCGAAATCCTCGGCGCCCTCAAACCCCGCCGCATGAACTCCTGAAACTCTCCAACAAACACACCAATGCCTGCCACCAAGACCACCACCGCCACCGCCGAAAAGCGCGTCATCAAAGCCGAAATGAAGACCCTCGGCCGCAACTACCGCAAACTCCTTTCCGACGCCCTCAAAGCCCGCAAAGCCGCCATCAAAGAAATCACCGCCGCCGAGCGCCGCTACAAGATCGCCATCAGCCGCATCGACAAAGCCGTGCCCCTCGCCACCGCCATCATCGAGCGCCGCATCGCCATCCTCGAAGGCCGCCTCGCCTCCTAAATCCCACCCATCCCACCACCCCATGACCCCACAACAAATCAGCTCCGACATCGAGCGCGGCCTCGAACTCCGCAACACCATCAAGACCGCCCAGGCCGAGCTCAAATCCATCGAAAAACGCCTCGAACAAGCGGGCCTCGAAGGCCAGCAAATCCCCCTCCAGGAAGCCGACCGCGAAGGCCGCCAATTCCTCGCCCGCAGCCCCAAGCTCGGGCTCATCGTCCCCGTCGTTTTCGAGTCCGATCAGATCATCGCCAGCATCCAGCCGGACACCGCCACCCACGAGGCTCTCAGCATCATCGCCGGCGTCCATTTCGGCAAATTCTGGCAGCCCGTCAGCAAGCTCGACCGCATCCAAAAAGACGGCCAAGCCTACCGCAAAACCGCCCGCGAAATCCTCGGCGAACTCGCCCCCGGATTCATCGCCGCCAGCCTCCAGCGCGACAAAGCCGGCATCCCCAAATCCCGCACCATCATCGCCTGGGAAAACACCAAACAACTCGACCAGATCACCGTCTAAAAACATTCCCACCAAGCAGGCCGGGGAGCGCAGAGCGGGAAGGTCCCGCCGCTCCCCGGCCATTTTTTTTAAGCTCCCGCAACCCCACCACCCCATGCTCGCCATCCCCGACTCCTACATGCTCCTCACCTGCGCCAAATGCGCCCACACCGCCGACTTTTTCGAATTCTGCCGCACCCCCATCGCCGGCGCTCTGCCAAGCGGAACCCACCAGTGCCCCAACTGCAAAAAAGCCTGGCGCATGGAATCCCAGGGCAACGCCCAACACTACCCCACCGGCCTCACCATCCCCGCCACCCGCATCGCCGTGACCATCCCGACCATCCTCTAACGATTGAGCCCCCGGACCGCGAAAATGAAACGCTTCAAATACTGTGACATGTGCTCGATACCAAGCATCTGCTCCGAACGCAGACGGTGCCGATACGCAAAAACGCCAGCGAAAGAATCACCTTCGGCGCATGACAATGCATGGGAAAAGGGCTTTATCGTCCCCATCGCCAAAGAGATGAAAGCCCGTGGCGTGGCCTACCTGCTGATCACGATCCGTGACGATGGAAAGGCCGCCTACGTGCTCGAACCCGTGGAAACGGAATGCCTTCACGACAAAGGCCACCAGATGAACGGCGGGGGGATGTGGATCTGCCTCGGATGCCGGGCTGACATTACTCCGGAGAACAGATAACCACCGCCACCATGAAAACCGCCAAAACCTCAGCCAAAAAAGCCGCTCGCAAACCCGCTGCAAAGCCCGTGCAACGCCGCGGCAGCCCCGGTGCAACCGGCAATCTATCCCGCGAGGAAACCACCAGCCTGCTGCTTCAAGCGCAGGATGCATTCCAGGTCCAATCCGCACTCCGCCGGGTGGAGCCAGGGCAATCGTTCGACGAGTGGCGCCGCGAGCAAGTCATGGATGCCGCCGGCGTCCCTGGCATCAGCAAACTCCAGCGCGCCCAATGGCGCACCGTCAAAGCCCACTTCCTGACCCTCAGCGGTCTCGATGCCGAGGCGTTCCAGCTCCTCAATCAAACCGGCCTCAAAACCTACCGCCCCGCGAGCCCGGCCGACACCTGGGAAACCTCGGAAGCCTACGTCGCCCACATCCGCACCGCGCTCGATGAGCACGCCAAGGTCGCCCTCACGGATCCAAAAGGCCGCATTCACCCCGGCTGGTTCCTCGCCGCCGCCAGGCAGCGCACCGGCAAGCCCACCCTCATCCTCGACACCCTCGCCGAGCGGCTCGACCCCCAAACCCTCGCCGGCCTGCTCGCCCACCTCCGCAACCATATCGCCAAGCGCGAGGGCCGCGGCAACCTGGACCGCCGTGCCCCCCGTGCCTACCCCAAACCGGCCGATTTTGAGGACGGCCATCCTGGTCCATTTTAGTCCTCCAGTTTTCTAATCTGTCCGACGTTTCGGGCATCTCCGGCGGCAGTTTTCCACAACTGCCGCCGGAGCTGTTTTAGCCCCCCCCGGTGCCCTGAAACCCCTCAAAAACAGGCTGTTTCGGGATAATCCGGGCAAATTTGGGCTTTTCTAATCTCCATTGGCTGGATTCCGCGGAAATCGTGGAGGATGGAAAGCTTGCGGCCGGGGCCCTCGATGCGGACGGGGATGCCGAGCCGGCGGGCTTTGGCGAGCACGGCCTGTTTTTGGCGGAGTTCGAGCTGCTCGATTGCGGCGACGACGCGGGCGCGAGTCGCGGGGTCGGCCATGTCGGCACCGGCGAGGATTTCGGGGATGGCGCGGCCTCGGGCGGCTTGCTCGCGGGTGGATGGCCGGGTTTTCACCGCCGGGCGATTGGCGGCGGGGAGGGGCTGCGGTGCGCGTGCGGCGGTGGTGGCGGTGTTTGGCTCGCTGGAAAAGGTTTCCCGCGCGGGGGCATGAGATGCGGTTGCTGCAGCCGTTGGGGTGGCGGCGGGACGGCTGGACGTGAACCCGCGCGACTTCCACGCGACGAAGCCGCAAAGGATGAGGAGAGCGGCGATGGTAAGAACCACGCGGCGGCGATGCCGGGACTGCATGAAAATTGATTTCTGGAGTGAAAGGTATGCGGCAGCGCCCGCCGGGCAAGCGGGGAAACGCGGCCCCGCGGGTGGGCGAAGCAGACCACCGGTTGACAGGAACGGATTGGCGGGGTTTGCTCAGCGCGATGTCGCCCGATTCCCAGCAGGACTTTGCGCTCGCGTTCCTGAGCATCCTTTTCGAAGGGGCTCCGTTTATTTTTCTGGGGACTTTGATCAGCGGCTTCATCGACGTTTACCTGCCGGCCGGGACGATGGATCGGTTCCTGCCGAAAAACCGCTATCGGGCGGTGATGATGGCGGGTTTGCTGGGCGCGGTGTTTCCGGTGTGCGAGTGCGCGGTGGTGCCGGTGATCCGGCGCTTGGTGAAAAAGGGGCTGCCGGTTTCCTGCGCGCTGACCTACATGCTGGCGGCGCCGATCGTGAACCCGATCACCGCGCTGAGCACCTGGAAGGCGTTTCAGGGACAGGGCGCGGCGATGATGACGAGCTCGCGCATGATGCTCGGTTTCCTGATCGCGGTGGCGGTGGGATTCATCGTTCTGAAACTGCCTCTGGCCAAGGTGCTGAAGGCGAAGCTGGTGGACAGCATTGAAAAGGATGAGGCGGAAAAGGCCGATGCGCACTCACACGCGGCGCACGACCATGAGCATGGCGACTGCTGCGGCCACGACGCTCATCACCCTCACGAACACACGCCGGATGGCGCGCAGAAGATGGTGGCGGCGTTCCGTTCCGCGATGAAGGACTTCGTCGAGGTGGGGGTTTATTTCTCGATCGGCGTGGCGATCACGGCGTTGTTCAACACCGGGATCGCACCGGGGGCGGCGTGGCTGGACACGCTCGCGACCAACCCGGTGGCCGCGCCCGCGGCGTTGATGGCGCTGGCGTTTGTGCTGAGTTTGTGCAGCACCTCGGACGCGTTCATCGCGGCGACTTTGGACAAATTCTCATGGGGCGCGAAGCTGGCGTTCCTCACCTTCGGGCCGATGATGGATGTGAAGCTGCTGTTTCTCTATCAGACGGTGCTCAACAAGCGCTTCATCCTCTGGCTGGCGATCGGGCTGTTCCTGTCCATCGGCGGCATCTCGATTTTCTGGCAGCAACTCATTTTCCAATCGAAATGAAACCGCGGACCCGGCGCATCATTTACTCCTTGGCGGTGCTCATTTGGAGCGCGGTGCTGCTGTATTTCTACAGCAGCGGGCGGATCAACAAGTATCTGGTGACCGACTTCCGGCCGATCGCCTTCGTCGGCGGACTGGGGCTGGCGGTGCTCGGGTTGTTCAACCTGCTGACCGCCGGGCAGCAGGCGGACTGCGGCCACGACCACGGCGGCGATGAGGCACATGACCATGAAAGCAGCGACATGCATCCGCTCACCGCGTTCCTGCTGATGATCGTGCCGGTGCTGCTGTCGGTGGCATGGACCAAGGACGAATACTCCGTCGCGGCGCTCTCACGGAAAGGTCTCTACGACACGCC
>JBILPN010000533.1:0-3167 GCA_044373865.1 Luteolibacter sp.
AGCGGATGAACACACGTTTGCCCGGCGTGGCGGCGGGCAGGTCCCTGTGATACCACGAAGCGGCGCGGCGGTAGCCATCCTTGCTCATCATGTCGGTTCCTTTGCCCGACTGGATGTCCGTGGCGTTCCAGGTGTGGGGGACGGTCACGGTTTCGCCTGCGGCGGTGGCCGACTCCGGGGAATAGCTCCAGGTCTCTAGCAGCTGTGGCTGCGCGTTCAGGAAAGGAACCAGCGCGAGCGTTGCGGCGATGAGGGCAAGTGGGTGACGATTGGTGCGCATTTTCCGATTCTAGATCATTCATTCCGGTTCGCGCTAGTGGGCAGAAATGCCGACAGGCAGGAGGCGATCGATCTCTTGCAGGGGCGGGGTGGATTTGCGATGGTGAGCCATGCCCTTGCACCGGATCGCGATTTTTTGCTGCACGATTGTCGTGGCGATGGCGGCGCAGGCTGCGCCGCGGGTCGAGAGCGTGGAGATGCTTTTCCGCAACTGGACCACGCGCGACGGACTCCCGGACAACCGGGTGCGCGACGTGACCAAAACCCGCAACGGATTCATCTGGGTGGCCACCGATGGCGGTCTGGCGCGCTTCGATGGCGCGAATTTCAAGATCTTCGGCCTGCAGGAAGGGTTGCTGGCTCCCATCGTTCTTTCCTTGCTGGAAATGGACAACGACGAGCTCTGGGCCGCCACGCTGGGAGGCGGCGTCAGCGTGCTGAGAGACCATGGCATCGTGCGCACCTACACGACCGATGACGGTCTGCCATCGAACTGGGTTTCACTCATCAACAAGGATGCGAATGGCGGGATCAACGTCTTTTCCCGTGGCAAGGGCGCGCACTTGCAAAACGGCCGGTTCGTCCCAACCGAGACCGGCTACGTCAGCTTCCCGCAGCGTGACGCCGCTGGCAATGTCTGGGGCATACGGAACGGCCAACTCCGCAAGTTCGACCGGGGCGCTTGGAGACCGGATTCCAGCGGCGGACCGCAATCAGCCAGCGCCTTGTGCCTGGATCCTCTGGGAAATCTTTGGGTGTGCGGCGAAGGACGCCTTTGGACGCATGACGCGGGTGCTTGGCAATCCCGTGAATTGCCGGATGGAACCACCCGACCGCCGGGGCTGATGGTGGCCGCGCCCGATGGCACCATCTGGATCGCTTACCATCGGCGTGGACTTTATGGATTCCGGAATGGCCGCTTCATCGCGCCCGCCGCTACCTTGGACTACGTGCCCGACCTTGTGGAAAAAGTCATCATCACCCGCGACGGCCAGATTTGGCTGACATCTTCAAATGGGTTTTTCTCGATGTCGGAGTTGAAGATCCAGTCTGCCACGGTGGACGACTCCAGCGCGCCCCGCGCGGCGAACGATCTGGGTGGACTGGTGGAAAGCGCTCCCGGCGAGTTCATCCTCGCCACCCAGGGTTCAGGATTCTACCGCTGGAAGGAGGGGCATGCCGAACGTGTGAGCAGCGACCGCGAACTCGGCGGCGGAATGTATGGAAACGTGATCCTGCGCGCCGGCAACGGATCGATCTGGTTAGGCAGCGGCACCGGGTTGTTCGAGATGAAGGCCGATGGCACCATCGTTCAGCACCCACTGCCAGGGGCTGCTAACAAGGAGGTCTGGGCACTCACCGAAACCGCCGGGGGAATCTGGGTGGGAACCGGTTTCGGTGAACTCTATCTACTCGCAAAAAATGAATTCACACGCATCCCCCACGACGGCGGCCGCGAGTCGATCAAGGCCATCCTGGCGGAACCCGACGGAACCTTGTGGCTTGGCACCAGGGGCAATGGCCTGCTGCGGCGAAAGGACGGCGTATGGACCCGCTTCGGCCGTGAAAGCGGGCTGTTGAGCGAGGTGATCCGGTCCTTGTATCTGGATCCGGCGGGCCGTCTGTGGGTCGGCTCGGATGGCGGCGGGCTGGCCCTTTTCCGTGGTGACCGATTCATTTCAGCCACCACCCGCGAAGGTCTGCCCAGCGACTCCATTTCCCAAATGATCCTCGGTGCGGACGGCCGCCTCTGGCTCGGCACCCACAACGGGCTCGCCGTGCTCAACTCCGATGTGCTTCAGGAAATGGAGACGCGCAAACCTAACGACCTGCACCCCTTGTTGATCAATCGTTCCGATGGCGTGCCCAGCGATGTGTTCACCATCGTCCCACCATGGATCACGAGTGACGGCCGCTACGCCTTCGCCACGCTTCATGGCTTCATCCGCCTGCGTCTGGAAGACTTCCTTCCGGACAAGAACCGCCCGCCGGTATTCATCGAGAGCATCATGGCGAATGGAAATTCCATGCCGCCCAACCATGAGAAAATCACCCTGCCTCCCGGCACCGGCGGGCTTCAAATCGAGTTCAGCGGCCTGTTCTTCGACGACCCGGACCGCTTGAGGTTCCGCAACCGGCTGGTGGGGCTCGAACAGGAATGGAACTACACCGGTGCCCTCCGCTCGGCCGTGTATCGGAATCTGGAACCCGGGAACTATCGCTTCGAAGTGGAGGCATCCACCGGCAACGGCCTGTGGAGCGAGCGCCCCGCCACCGTCGGTGTGGAAATCACCCCCTATTTCTGGGAGACCACCTGGTTCAAGATCTCGGGCGTCATTCTATCAGTAGGCGTCGTCGCATGGATCGTGCGTGCGCGGGAACGCCGCCACTCGCGCCGCCGCATCGAGGTGCTCGAACGCCGCCAGGCGGTGGATGCGGAACGGGCCCGCATCGCACGGGATCTTCACGACGACGTGGGCTCTGGCCTCACCCAGATGGCCCTGCGCAGCCAGTTGGTCGAACGCAACCTCACGAAGAATCCCGCCCGCGCCGTGAATCACCTCAATGTGATTTTCTCCACCGCCGAGGGAATGACGCGGGCGCTCGACGAGATCATCTGGGCCGTCAATCCGAGCCATGACACGCTGGCGAACTTCATCTCGTTTCTCGCCTCCTTCACCCAGAATTACGCCGAAGGTGCCGGTCTGCGCTGCCGCTTCGATGTCTCGGATTCCATGCCGCAGATCTCCATGCCCCAGACCGTCAGGCATCACCTCTATCTGGCCTGCAAGGAGGTTCTCCACAACATCGTCAAACATGCCGGAGCTTCGGAAGTCACCCTCAGCGTCACGGCGGACGATCGGGAATGCATCATCATCATCCGCGAC
>JBILPN010000050.1:0-10985 GCA_044373865.1 Luteolibacter sp.
GTCCGACGGATGAGCTGTTGGTTCGTGCAACTCTTGGAGCGGTCGCGGGTGTGAAGTGCGGTGTCACGGCGGTGAGCTATCTAAGCATGGCGCTGCGGCGTGTGAAGGAGGAGCGTTTTGATGTGATCCTGCTGGATCTAGGCTTGCCCGACGCGCAGGGTTTGGAGACCTTTGCGCGCATGCATGGGGCAGCGAGGGACGTGCCGATCATTGTGCTGAGCGGGCTTGGGGATGATGAGGTCGCGGTGCAGGCGGTGCAGCGTGGAGCGCAAGATTTCCTGCCGAAATCGCAGATGAACGGAGACATTTTGCTGCGCGCCATCCGGTATGCCATTGAGCGCCATCATGCCCAAGAAGAGCGCGAGCGATATGCGCTGGAGCTGCAGGTGAAGAATCAGGAATTGCTAGAAGAATTGAAGATGGCGAGGGAGATTCAGCAAGCGCTTCTGCCCCACCAATATCCGCATTTTTTCGCGGATCAGCATTCCTTGCACTTTGCGCATTACTACCGGCCGGCCGCGGCTTTGAGTGGTGATTTTTTCAGTGTTCTGCGTTTATCCGAAAATCAAGCCGGGGTGTTGATTTGTGATGTCATGGGGCACGGCGTGCGAGCTGCGCTGATCGGGACCTTGGCGCGCGGGTTGGTCGATCAATTCATGCCGGTTGCGTCACGTCCCGGGGAGTTTCTGAGTTCCCTGAATCACGAACTTTCCGAGACCTTCAAGCAGGCGGGGATCACTGCGTTTGCGACGGCCTTTTACTATGTTGCGGATTTGGCGACTCACCAGTTGAGTTACGCCAATGCGGGGCATCCGAATGCCTTGATCCTGCGGCGTGATGATGGTGTGGTGGACTGGTTGCGAGTCAATGGGCATCACAAGCCGCCACTTGGGATGCTTGATCATATCAACTACCCCTCGTTTCACTCCACCTTGGCCTCACATGATTCGATCGTGCTTTTCACTGACGGGCTTTACGAGGCGGAGAATGCCGCCGGTGAGCAATTTGGTCGGGATCGGCTGATGGATGCCGTCGCGCAGCGGATGCAGCTGCCTTGTGATGAAATGCTCAATGCGCTGGTGGGTGAGTCCCAGAAATTTGCCGGGAGTGAGGATTTCAGCGATGACGTCTGTCTGGTGGGCATGGACGTGATTGACGGGGTTTTGGTCCCTGAGTTGCCTCCGCCGCGGGTTTGAGCGGCTGGGGTAGGGCTTTGATGGCGGTGAATTTCGGTCGAGTTGGGGATTTTTTGAAATTTCCTGGCACTGGTGGGTTGACAAGCCGCCCCTGAAACCTAGAGTGCGCCCCCCGAGCCGATTAGCGGACGGTCCACGAACCTTTATTTGAGGCACACGCCATGAGCAAACGCACCTATCAGCCATCGAAGCGCACACGGAAAAACCAATTCGGCTTCCGGGCCCGTATGGCAACGAAGTCCGGCCGCGATATTCTTCGCCGTCGTCGCCAAAAAGGCCGCAAGCGCCTCGTTCCCAAGGGCGTTGAAATTCAATACAGCCGTCACACGACGCAGCACGGCAACTGAGCCAAAATCCCCGTGTTCTTGCGGGAGTGTGAAGCATCCTAGACATGCGACTCCCGCGGACATGCAGCATGACACACCGCGCGGATTTCGCGCGGGTGAAGACCACCGGTCACGCGAAAGCTGGCCGGTTTGTCATTTTAAGCACGCTGCCTGACGCGTCATTGCTGGGCATTCGCACGGGATTTATCACCACCAAACGCAGCGGTAAGGCGCACGACCGCAGTCTTTTACGTCGCAGATTTCGTTCTCTCGTCCAAGCCTACGCCCCAGAATTTGTGGAAATCCGCCGCTATCTTGTGACGATTGCCCGCCCCGGAGCCTCCAAGGCGAGTTTCGCTGAGCTTGAGGCTGACTGGTTGCGGCAGGCGCGTCGCTTGGGGCTTTTTTCCCAAACGGAACCAAGATCGTGATTTCTCGTGTGCTCAGTGCTGTGATTCGCTTGTTGATCCGCTTTTACCAGCGGGTTCTCAATCCGATGCTCAAGACGGTGGCTGGCCCGGGAATGGGGTGCCGATATTCGCCGACTTGTTCGAATTATTTTTTGCAGGCCGTCGAGCTGCACGGGCCGTTCCGTGGCTCGTGGCATGGAATTTGTCGGATTTTCCGCTGTCATCCATGGGGTGGCAGCGGTTATGACCCCGTCCCGTCAGCCCGAGTTGTGGGCAATTGTTCCTGTCACGGCAAAACGACGCACCAATAACCTTTCCCAAACGCCTCCATGTACGACCGAAAAACTTGGGTAGTTCTCGCCATTTGTGGCGCGCTGCTCGCCGCCAACCTCTATTTCTCAGGGCAAGCACGCATTGCCGAAGAACAGAAACGCGCACAGGCAGCTGCGCTTCAGCCGGTCGCCGCGCCAGACCCGGCGAGCCCGAAGACGGCAAGTGGTGAGCTGACCGTCGAGCCGCCACCGCCGCCGACCGAAGAGGAAACCTTCATCCTCGAGAACGACAAAGTTGCCTTCACGCTCACCAACATTGGCGGTGGTGTAAAATATGCGGATTTTAAAACCGAGTTTGAGGTCGGTAGCAAATCCACCCGCGTCCGCGCGAACCGCTACGGGGCCGGGCCGATTGGTGGTCTAGCGAATGCGGACACCAGTTTGGAAAACGTTGCCTATGCCTACAAGCTGGAGGATTCGATTCCGGGCAAAAAGGCGGTATTTATCGCCAAGCTGCCATCTGGATTGGTTGCGAAAAAGACTTTCAGTCTCAATGAGGGAGAAGAGGCGGGCGCTCCCTACCTGCTCAACTTTGAGCTTCAGCTTCAGAACACTGCGGGGATCAGTGTGAATTTGAATCAGTGGAGTGTTTTCATGGGAGAGTCTGCACCGACTTACCAAGCGGAGGTCGCTCAGCAAACTGGCTTCTTCTGGTATGAGGACAACACCATGCACTTCGAGGATAGCTCGAGCTTCGCGGGTGGGATGTTCAGCACGGCCAAGCCAAGTCAAACCAGCGCCAGCCAGCTGCCAGTCGCTTATGCAGGGGTCACCAATCAGTTTTTTGCGACGGTTCTGCGGCCGCGCGAAGCGGCGGTGACCGATGTTTGGGCGAGACCGACCCAAGTCACGCTTCCTGGTGGTGGCAAGTCCGTCACTTCCGTCCGTGCCGGGCTCAAGCTACCCTCCGTCACGCTCAACCCGAACGAGCCGAAGGCTCTATCTTACCTCATTTTCATCGGACCGAAGCACAACAACATGCTCCGGAAAATGGACAAACATTGGGGCAGCGCTTGGGGAGACGTGATGCAATACGGCTGGTTCGGCGTTGTGTCGCGCACGCTCAATCTGGTTCTCAACACCTACCACAACCTGCTGGATGGATTTGTGAAAAACTGGGCATGGGGCCTTGCCATCATTTTCCTCACCATCACCGTCCGCGCCGTGATTTGGCCGCTGCATGCGAAGTCCACGCACACCATGAAGCGCATGAGCAAGCTCCAGCCGGAGATTGCCAAGTTAAAGGAGAAATATCCGGAAGATCCCAACAAGCTCAATTCCGAGATGATGGGGCTTTATAAGAAGTATGGCATCAACCCACTTGGTGGCTGCCTTCCCATGCTGATTCAAATTCCGATCTTTTTCGGTTTTTACCGGATGCTCCAGTATGCGGTTGAGCTGCGCGGCCAAGGATTCTTGTGGGTCAATGACCTCTCTCAGCCAGACACCCTCGGCTACGTCGCGGGTGTGCCGATCAATCTGCTGCCCATCGTCATGGCGATCACCAGCTTTTTTCAGATTAAAATGACGCCGATGACAGGCGACAAGATGCAGCAAAACATCATGAAGCTGATGCCGTTGATGTTCTTCTTTTTCTGTTACAATTTCGCCTCCGCGCTGGCTCTGTATTGGACGACGCAAAACATTTTCTCGATTGGCCAAACCTGGTTGATGAATAAAATTCCGGAGCCTGAGTTGAAAGCTCGTCCGGTCAGTTCCAAAAAATCATGGATGCAACGCATGGCCGAGCGCCAAGCGGAGATGCAGAAGATGAAGAAGCAGGGGAATGCCGCTGGCATGAGAGATGTCACGCCAGATAAGAAGAAGCGTCCACCTCGCACCGGCGGTTGATCCTTTGCCAGCGACTCACCGGCATGCGGAATGTGAAAAAACAAGATCTCCCGGAGAAGCTCTGCATCGTCTGCGGGAGGCCCTTCACTTGGCGGAAGAAGTGGGAGGCGGTCTGGGATGAAGTGAAGTTTTGTAGCAAGGCCTGCCGGGGGCTGCGCTCCGAGAAACAGGGCAAACCCAGCTGAGGCTGCGTGCCGGGCGCTTGACAAGGCGGGGCTGTTCGCTGAGACGGCGCTTCCGCTCCCACCACCGAGCGAGCGCTCGCCCACGTAAAGCGTGCAAATCTGACCTCGCGCCAGGGCCTGCTGGTGGGGGGGGCTTTGGAACCGCACAACTTGATTTTCCCTCCAGCGGCTAGGGCGCGGCCTTCGCTCGGTTGCGTGCTTGTGTGTCCGCCATGCATCTTGGTCACGAAGGCTTCGTTCATCGACAAAAAGCTGCCTTCTGGCGGCCCGCTAAACTCCGAGCCTGCGGCTTGATCGGTGGATTTAGTTAGTTAGATGAAGGTTTTTGGTGGACAACTTTAGAAAAAACGTTTAACCATTGCGCGTGAAGCGAAAAACCAAGCACTGCCTGATCGGTTCAGAAGGCCACATCGGCGAGTTCGCCACCAAAAGATTTCTGCAATGAAAGAGAACGTGATCCATGTTGAATACCGTGTTAGGCCATGCGTTGCGCGTTTGAGGAAAGGGTGGACCTTGGTAGAACTTCTGGTGGTTGTGCTGATTACCGTTGTTCTCGCGGCATTGTCATTGACCGTGTTCAATCGCGCGCGGGCATCTGCAAATTCGACGGTCTGCATGTCAAATTTGAAGCAAGTTGGGGCGGCGCTGCTCATGCATGCGGCTGACAACAACAACAAGTTGATCCCCTTGCAGCCTTCTGAGAATCCGAAAACGGGGAAGCGTCCACCCATTTGGACGGTGCAACTTGCGCTGGCCGGATATCTATCACAATGGGACGGGAAGGGAGATGCACCGTGCGGAACCGGAGTTTGGACCTGCCCGGAATGCGATTTCATGAGCGTCGCTTACGGCGGTTACGGGGTCGTGGAGGGGGCGATCTTTGTTTACGAGGAGAATACGCCGATTGGAGTGTCCGAGAAGGGTTCGCTGCGCCTGAGTCGCATTGTCAATCCTTCAAAGACCTGGTTGGTTGGCGACGCGACCGCAAATTCCTCAAATCCCAAGAAAGGCTGGTATTCGATCTGGTCACAAGCGGCGAGGTGGTCAAGCCACGGGCCGGCGGCTCGGCATGGTGGCAGGCTGAATGTCTGCATGGTGGATGGTCACGTGGAAAGCCTGAGCATGGCAGAGATCAGCGACAGAAAGTTGACTGAGCAGGTGGTGGGAAACCGCTGATGTTGTCCGGCACCAAAATCCGATGGTCGTTCATCCATGATTCCAAAAACACCTGATGTGACGCAGGGATTTTCGCGTTGCACTCACCATTTATCAACGCACATTCTTATAAACCCCAACTACAACCTTTAATGAAACGTTTTTACATTTCTAGTCTATTGGCCCTTGGCATGTTAGCATTCACTTCGGCATACGGTGGCGAATTCACCTCTATTTTCAACGGCAAGGATCTCTCCGGCTGGAAATCCAACGAAGAGACGCCCGGCTGCTTTAGGGTCGAGGAGGGTGCCATCAAGGTCAGTGGCGGCCGCGCGCACCTTTTCTATGTGGGTGCGGACGGCAAGGCTGAGTTTGAGGACTTCGAATTGAAGCTCAAGGTCAAGACCATGCCGAAGGCCAATGGCGGGGTGTATTTCCACACACGCTATGAAGAGTCCGGTTGGCCGTCGCAAGGGTTTGAGTGCCAGGTGAACGCCTCCCACAAGGATCCTCGGAAAACCGGCAGTCTTTATGGCGTGGTGGATTTGCTGGTCATGCAGCCCGGGCAGGAGCAGCCCAAGGGGAGCTTGCTCAATCACCTCCGGGAAAAAGCGCCTAATGTCGATGGCGAATGGTTCGACTACCACATCGTGGTGAAGGGGCGCACCATCACGCTGAAAGTGAATGGCGAGCTTGCGGTGGAGTGGACCGAGCCGGAGGGTTTTGATCCGGCGAAGGAGTTGCGCAACATGCCTGGGCGCAAGCTCGGCAGTGGCACTTTTGCCATCCAAGGTCACGATCCGGAAAGCACGGCTTACTACAAGGAGATCCAGCTTAAGGTCCTTGACTGATTTGTTCCGAGGTCAGGTGGCCACGCCGACCACTTTCGGAAATCACGATTACAAATCGCGCGCGAAAAATTTACGAACGCTCAAAATTTCGGTTTGACAGTCCTAATCTGCTATGAAAAAACGTTTTATCACTTGCGTGTCTGTGCCTATTTTTGCCTAAGGCATCCAACGTGAACTGAAAAGCAAACCCTGAATCACAAACCCAAACTACATCGATGAAAATCAATCGAATCATCCTAGGCCTCCTCCTTGCTGCCCCGCTCGCCCAAGCTGCGGTGACAGTCAGTTTTGTCACCTCAAACGTGTTCGGCAGCACCACTCAGACCGGGAACACCCTGACCCTGAATTTTACGGTCAGCGGAAGCGGCGTGGTATCCTTGGACGCGACCGGCTTAACCACCGCCAATGCGGCGAATTACAACCAACTGGACAATGCGAACGTGGGCACGGTCAGTTCCAGCGCCGCCTACGGCAAGACCTTCTCAATCGTGGTCTCCGCCAATAACGGCACTGGGGGTGCGACCTCATCCCATGTCAGCACCGTGGGGTTGGGGATTGTCGGCAATAACGGGGGGCGGATCGACTGGGCTGCTACCGCCGGGCAAGTTTCCGAGAAATCGATCATGACCTTTAATCTCACTAATCTAACGGGGACGACCCTGTCGCTTTCCAACATTGTCATCGGTAACGCTTTGAATGCGACCGGAGCTGTGGCGGACGCCCGGATCAAGAACTTTGCTTCTTCGACCTCGAACTATGGCACTGGGTCGATCAATCTGAGCACGGGCTTCCAAGCTCCCGGCGGTGGTAGCAGCGCGAACATCACGGTCGAGCAGGCGGCTCAGCCCACGTCGGGTATCCCAGGCTTCAGCATCAACAGCATTACATTTGATGTCGTGCCCGAGCCCTCAGCAGCGCTGTTGGGTAGTCTTGGAATGCTTGCCCTGCTCCGCCGCCGCAGGGGGTGAGCGGACGACAAGCATCCGCAAGATTGGCCATCCTTCGAAGCATCCCGTGTGTTTCGTGGGGTGGCAATTTTCCAGCATGCTCTATCCATAGTTTCAGCCTGCTTGAGCAGCAGATCCGAGCGCCTCCACCAAGCACCGATTTCCAGTTGAATTTACCCCAATAAGCAACCCATGCCTTCTGCCCGAAAAGTTCACACATGCCCGGTTTTCCCCCTGTTTTGGCAACGCAAGTTGCCACGCGTGGTTGATGGACTTTTGGCTTCAAGCGTTTGTTGGCTGGCTTTTCCCGCATGCGCGTTGGCGGCCGTTCAAGTGGATTTTCGCCATTCCTACACTGGCGCGACGAACCCCATCCAGAACACGGGTGACATTACGCTGGCGTTCAATGTCGATGGTGCGGGCAATGTGAACCTCGACGCTTCTTGTTCCAATTCCAATCCGGCGGCCTACGTCAATGAGTTTGACGGCGCAGCAGGCACGATCAGCGACTCCTCCATGTGGGGCAAGAGCTTCACCATCGTTTTGTCGTCTTCAGGCAGCGGCAGCTTGCGCGTCAGCAACAGCGGTGCCGGGATTTCCGTCCAAGGTGGAAATGCGGAGCTCGTGGATTTTTCGAACGAAACAATCACGGCCACAGTGGCGGGTGCCGGGGCGAATTTTAAGTTGTTGGGTATTCAATACGCGAATGCCTCCACCGCGGCTGGCACTCAGATGAATGTTGCGGGCACGGCCTACAGTCTGAGTGGTGCCAGTGGCACGGTTGAGCTCTCCGCCCAAGAGGTCGCTGGGACCTTCACGATCGATTCTAAGACGGATTTGGATGCCCAAGGTTTCGTCCTGAGTGGCTTGTCATTCGATCTAATTGCGCCGTTGGCCGCCGCTGACGCTGTTGTGAGCTTTGCGAACAGCGGAAGCGGGTTCGGGCCGACACCGCCCTTCGTCTTGGCAGGGAGCAGCTCTGCGAACATCACGCTGGGTTTTTCCATTAACAGCGCCGGGGTGATTTCCCTCGACGCTTCCACCACTAGCACGAGTAGCGTATTTTCCGCCATGGTGGGGGAGTGGGATAAAGCCAATGTTGGATCCGTGGCCACTCCATCATTGTTAGGTAAAACCTTCACTCTGACAGGTCGGGCTACCGGCGGCGCAGGATCTCTTAGCATCAGTGAGCTTGGCGGTGGAGGCATTGGGATCCAAGGCGAGAATTCCAACCGGGTCGATGGTTTGAACTACGGCACGGGCGACACGACATCCACCCCAGAAACCCTGACATGGACGCTCAGTGCGCCAGCCGGCCTAGAGCTGATTCTAAAGAACTGGTCTTACATCGAGGGCGGGGGCGGAGACATGCGTGTTTCGAACGGAACGACGAACAGCGACTTCGCGAACATGCCAGCAGCCAGCGGGACACTTGCTCTATCCGAGCTAACGCTTGCTGATGGGCAGTCCCTCAGCTTCAAGGAGATTCCCGGGGTGGGCGCGACCACTGGCGCGGGTATTTCCGGGTTCGCTTTTGCCGTGGTGGCGCCGGTGACCAGCCCTGAGGGGTTTGACAATGGTGCTGGAAATCGGCTCTGGACGGATGCCACGAACTGGAGCCCGGACGGCGTGCCGGTCGCCCCCTCCGATGCGATTATTGACGGCTACGATGTGATCCTCAACACGGCCTCACCTGTCAGTCCGGACGAGCTCCGGCTCACGAGTGGTTCACTAACGATCACCGATAGCGGTGCGCTGGCAATGCGAGCCATGACGATCGGTCGTGATCTCACCAAAAACGCCCGCTTGGTGATCCATGGCTCGGGTGGGTCTTTCGGCTACAACGGCAGTTCCTCCGCTGATGAGTTTGTGGTGGGCTCCGCCGGCACCGTGGAAACCATGCTTGACTCGGGTGGCAGCGAGCCACTCGAACTCGGAGCTGCCAAACTGGTCCTCGATCTTGGCTCCCAGTGGATTGTTGATGGTGCCAATTTTACCGGTGGGTCCTACAACATCGGCGATCGTTTTGTGCTGGCAAACTTCGGCTCATTCGTGGGTGAAACGATTGGGATTCGCACGCGCAATTTCGACCTGCCTGCCAACCGCCGACTCGAATTGGTGGCCACCACCACCTCCATCTACTACGAGGTGAAGGCCCAAGCTGCGGCCGGCGGACCTAACATCATTATCATCAACACGGACGACATGGCCGCAGACCAGCACTTCGGCTTTGATGGCAGGGATTGCATCACGCCGACGCTGGATTCGCTGGTCGCCAGTGGTCTGAAATTCAACTTGGGATTCTGCGCCTCCGCGGTCTGCGGCTCCTCGCGCTATTCGCTGCTCACCAGCCGCTGGCCCTCGCGCAACACCAGCGAGCACTTCATCGCGAAGTACCCACTCAACACCCTCGGCCGCTTCGGCGTGTCGGACACCGAGTTGGAGCATGACGGCCAGAACATCGGTGCCTGGTTGCAAAAGGCCGGTTACCGGACCGGGTTTGTGGGGAAATCCCACGTGCTCGACGACGAATTGGGAGCAATCGCCAATTGGACTTCAAAGGGGCTCATCACCTACAGCAAGACCGCCGATCCGGCCACCGATGCAGCGGTTAACGCGGCCATGCAGCATAACCACCGCATCGTCTGCCAGCGCATGCGCGTGCTGGGCTTTGATTATGTTGATGGCTTCTATCACGCCAACCTCAAGGAGCTTTGGAATGATAAGCTGAACGTCCACAATCAGGAGTGGATTACCAGCCGTGCCCTGAAGTTCATCGAGGAAAATCACGACGAGCGTTTCTTCCTCTACATGGCACCCACCATCAACCACGGTCCGGTCAACAACAGTCTCGACTTCACCCTGCGTGCTAACAAGGCCTACACCAGCGCCGGCTACCTGCCCAACGAGGACTACTCGTTCATGCCGACGCGCTCGTCGATCATCTCTCAAGTGCAATCCGCCGGCAAGGACCTGATTTCCGCCCGCGAGACCTGGCTCGACTACTCGGTCAAGGCCATCCTCGACAAGCTCACCGCACACGGCGTCCGCGACGACACGCTGATCATCTTCACCTCCGACCACGGTGAGAAGACACTTGCTGGCCCACTTGTCTGGGGTAAAACCTCGCTCTACGACCTTGGTCTGAAGGTTCCGCTCGTGATGAACTGGCCGAACGGCATCGTCAATCCCGGTCGTGACTACAACGAATTGGTCAGCCATGTGGACATCGGGTCAACCTTGCTGGCGCTCGCCGGAGCGACTGAGCTACCAACCCGTCCGGTGGATGGCGTGAGCCTGGTGCCGGTGTTCAACGGCAGCAGCGCGCCGGTGCGCGAGGACGTGTTCGGCGAGATCGGCTATGCCCGTGCTGTCCGCACCAAGAACCATAAATACATTGCCGTTCGCTACACGCCATCCATTTACGACCAGATCGCGAGTGGTTATCTTTGGCCGCGCACCGATCTCAATTCACAGCCGACCAGTGGAAAGAATCCGCGCCCCTATTACCTCAACAACAGCGGTCTCGGAGAGGGTGTCGCGTCAACCAACCCGACCTACTTCGACGACGACCAACTCTACAACCTGAGCACCGATCCAAACGAGAATACAAACCTCTATGGTCAAGAGCCCGCCACCGCCTACGAGCTCAAGAAGCGCCTTGCTGCCTACATTGGGGGCATTCCAAATCGGCCTTTCCGTCAATTCAGTGATTCCTCTGCGGAGTTCTCG
>JBILPN010000534.1:0-3152 GCA_044373865.1 Luteolibacter sp.
GGACCTCAAAAATCTACCATGCGCCGTCGTCATTTGTACGTCGCTCCTCGGAAGCTCTTTTCTATCACAAGCAGAAGTCATCATCTCGGAAAATTTCAGCTATGCCGACGGCGATTTAAACGGAAAAAGCGGCGGCACGGGCTGGGGCAGCAATGTCTGGTTTAATGCCAATAGTTCGGTCTCTAGTGGTGTCGCTGTCGGGGGCGGGGATTCTGCTTCAAAACGAAACTTTGCTGAGACTTTAGGCACCAGTGCGGGTGCCACCGGAATCGTCTGGGTGCGCTTCGACTGGGGACACTCGGCCGCAGTAGGAGCAGGCAGTGGATACGGCGGCCTCACATTCTATCATGGGACTTCGGATGGTGGCTGGGAACTTTTCCTCTTCGGCAACCCCTGGTGGGGTGCGGCGACTGATGGGGATTGGAACATTAGTGGCGGTAGCGGAGACAACACTACGGGGATATCAAGCAACGGCATGAAATCCGGCGTTGCTAAAATGGATCTGAGTGCAGGCACCGTCATTCTGTGGGTGGGGACTCCCGGCACCAGCATCGACGTGAGCCGTGCTGCGGATGCCTCGGTGTCAGGTATCAGCACCCTTGCGGGCATCAAAGGAATTCGCATCAATGGCTACAATGGCTCAGCATCTCAAAGTTTCGATAATCTGCTCATCGGAACCACCATGGACGACGTCAATGCCTCCGACACCCCACCCATTTCAGGCACATGGAACAATCACGCTGGCGGACAATGGAACACGGCGGGCAACTGGCTCAACAATCTTGTCGGCAGCGGCAGTGGCAGCACGGCGGATTTTAGCACGCTAAATATCACTGCGGACACCACGGTCAATTTGGATTCGGCACGGACGATCAGCAACCTTGTCTTCGGTGACACAGACACCTCGTCGGCCGCGGCTTGGACGCTGGAGGGCAATCCTCTGACCCTAGCCGGCACGACGCCAACGATCACGGTGAACGCGCTGGGCGACACGAAAGCAGTGACGATCCGCGCGGCAATCGCCGGTTCGACGGGCCTCACCAAAACCGGCCCCGGACCCCTCATCCTCACCGGCACAAACACCTACAGCGGCACCACCCAGATCATCTCCGGCACGCTGCAAATCGGCAACGGCGGCACCTCCGGAACCCTTGGCTCGGGCCCGGTCATCATCGCCAGCGGAGCCTCGCTCACGATCAACCGCGGCGATGACCACTCGCTATCCAACGGTCAAAACATCAGCGGCGCGGGTTCCTTGATCAAAAACGGTGCCGGCACACTGACGCTTCCGAGAAGCAGCACCCACACCGGCGGCACCACGATCACCGGCGGCACTCTCAAGGCGGGGGCCAACCAGGCCTTTGGCAATAGCGGAGCCACCGTCACCTTGAATGGCGGCTCGATCAACCTCAATAGTTACTCGCAAACCCTAGCCGCGCTGATCGGCAACTCTGCGGGCAGCGTCCAGGGCGGTTCAGGCTTGACCAGCGTTCTCACCCTTGGAAACGGAGATACCTCATCCACCTTCGGTGGCGGGCTCGCGGGCAACCTCGCCTTGGTGAAAATTGGCACGGGGACGCTGACCTTATCGGGCGCGGTGACCATGACCGGCATCATCACGGTGCAAGAGGGAACGCTGGATCTTTCGGCGGCCACCCTTGACCCAAGCATCAGAATCAACACCGCGAAACTGGCGGTCGTCAAACTGCCCACCGCTTCGATTAACAAACTTTACGTCGATAACACAAAGCTCGCTCCCGGCCGCTGGGGCGCTCCCGGCAGCGTCGCCGCGAACCTAGCCGATTTCGAATCCCCGGCCTTCAGCGGCCCCGGCGTGGTGACAATCGCCAACACCGGGATGTCCTGCATGGAACGCTGGAAAACCATGAAACACGGTTTTTTTGTCCACTACGTCTGGGATGGCACCCATGGGAGCATGAGGCCTGACGGATCCAAACCCACCAGCATCAACGAAACCGCGGACAGCTTCGACGCGCCCGGCTTCGCCGACGACATGGAAGCGATGGGCGTGGAATATGTCATCTTCACCGCCTGGCAAGCGAACTTCTTCCCTCTGTATAACAGCAGCGCCATGGACAAATACCATTCAGGCCGCACCTCTAACCGAAACATGATCGGCGACATGATCACCGCCGTGCGCGCCAAGGGCATCCGCGTCCTGCTTTATACGCACCCGTATCAACCCATCAAATACCTCGGCACTTACCCCAATCAATACGCGGATCTGCAGTGGAACGACAACCTGATCAACGACGTCCATGCCGAGTTGGTGGATCGTTATGGTGACCAAATTGACGGGATTTTCCTAGATGAAAACTTTGGAGACGGAAGCCAGGATCAATATGTCGATTACGCACGCCTCTTGAACACGATCCGTTTCCGCAACCCAGAGTTGGTTCTCATGCAGAACTGGGGTAGCTGGGAGAGCTCCAGTATCTATACAACCGATATGATGCACCGGGAAAAAGTTCCGGAAATACAATATCGCTGGCCTGATTTAGTGAATAATCCTTACTACTCCGACACGACTCCCGGGCCAAGCACTCAGCTCGTCGCCCGCGACTGGGGGGCCTCCATCGCAAAAGTTCCAACTCCCACCACCACCACTGCCTACCGCTCGGCTGAGGGGATTTTCCGCACGGCCGTGCTCGGCGCTGGATCCTGCACCATGGGCGGTGGCTGGATCTGGGGTGCGGGGCCGTATGCTGGCAATGGCAAGTGGCCGGAGAACTCCCAAACATTCGTCGGCCGCTGGGAACCGGGCGTGCTCGAAGCGATGACAGGCGCGGCCGCCTACATCGCCCCCATCGCCGCATCCATCAAAAACACCTATCCCAGCACCTCCTGGCTCACCGCGCCCTACACATCGTTCGCAAATCTGCCCCAAGGCTTCGTCGCCTCGCGATCGACGGACGACACCAAGGAATACATCCACGTCCTCAATCCGCCGGGAACCAAGACACTCAACCTGCCACTGCCAGCCGATGGCAAGGTGTTCACCAACGCCAAGCTGCTGAAAAATAACCGCGCCGTCACGCTCGCCCGCCACACCCGTGGCATGTCACTCACCCTGGGGAATCAGGATAACTGGGAAACCCTCAACACCGTGATCGTCATGGACGTCGCCTCGC
>JBILPN010000535.1:0-3148 GCA_044373865.1 Luteolibacter sp.
GGAGCCGAGTTCCGAGTTCCGAGTTCCGAGTTCCGAGTTCCGAGTTCCGAGTTCCGAGTTCCGAGTTCCGAGTTCCGAGTTCCGAGTTCCGAGTTCCGAGTTCCGAGTTCCGGTAAGGCAGCGGGGAGGGCTTTGTATTCAAGGGGATGAGGGCCGACAGCGCTCGTGCAGGTCAGCGTGAGGTCTTGAGCGATTTGCGAGTCGGCGGTGGCGGTGGCGGTGGCGGTGGGGATGCAAATGCAGAGTGAGGCGCATCCAGCGTTTCGAGCTTTTTTGTTTGGTGGTGATTTTGCCCAAGCCATTGCCAAGAATTCATCGCCAGCAGCCAAGGGCTCGGATGATTTGGCCAGCGTCATATTCTAGGGTTGAGTGAGTCGGGGAGGGCGGCGTAGCCTGCGTCATGAAAGTTAAAAAGTGGTCATTCTTGGTGCTTTGCTCGTTTTGGCTGGTGGCGTGTGGCGGGGCAGGATCTGGGCCGACCTTGGGTGACATCGAAACCGGAATTGATCCCGCCGAGGGGGGCATCGCAGAGGTGCCGAATCCGAACGCATCCATGGTGAAAAAAAGTGGTAAGTCGCTCGGGCAACTCCAGCGAGGACACGAAATTTACATGCTCCGGTGCGGCGAGTGCCATCGTTACCAATTGCCGCAAAATTTGGACATCGATGAGTGGGAAGACGCCATGCCGAAGATGATCAAGCATGCAGGCTTGGAGTCTGCGGATGAGCGGGCGGTCTTGGATTACGTCGTCGCCGTCAAGCAAGACCTCGGCGAGTGACGGTCAGCAAAAAGGCCCCGCTCGTTAGCTGGGGCCTTGCTGAAGTTGAGAGAGCGGTGCTGATTTCAACTGAACTTTGCAGCGCTTTGGCAGGCTTGATTCAGTGGTAAATCGGGGTCTTGTGACGCTCGAAATAGCCGTCGCCGAGATACATTGAAGTGTCGTAGTCAGGTAGAGGACCGGCATCGGGTGGGAGATCGAAGTTTTCGACGCTTGTGTCCTCTGGTTGAGAATAGGCGATGCTCACAGGCGTGCCAATTTTCACGAGTTTGAAGAATTTAGGAGACAAATTTTCGTGCATTCGAATGCAGCCGTGGGTGCAGGGGTGGTGCTTGACCCAACCGGTGTGAAAGCCGTAATTCGGCTTGAATTCGCACCAATATGGCATGGGTGTGCCCTTGAACGACCAGCCGGATGGTTTGGCACCGATCATCGACTTCTTGGCATGCTGTCCTTTGAATGCGTAGCCGTGAGTGTTGGCGCGCTTCTTTTGGACTTTTTTAAAGATTTTAAAATTTCCGGATGGCGTCACCGAACCGGGAGCGCCAACGGACACCGGCATGGCGAGCAGGACGTTGGAGCCTTCCATCACATAAGTCCGCTGCTTGCTGAGCGAGACTTTCACATGCACCTTATCAGGGTTCTGCGGGAGTTTGGTGGGGCGGTCGTAGGCGTGGTAGGCGGCTAGGCCCTTGCCTTGAATGCCCGTGCGATTCGCGCAAGAGACCGAAAAGCTCAGTGAAATCAGCGAGGCGAGTAAAACGAGAAGGGATCGAGGATTCATCGGTTGGATGGAATAGGGGAGAATCATGAAGATTTTTCCTGCACATGCAAGAGTGTGATCGTCAGATTCCAGGGAAAAGTCAGTTTCTGCGGCCGCGTTCCCAAGCATCGACCCGTCCGTTGACGAACCAGACCGACGCGTATTGATAGGGCACAAAAATCACGTCGGGTTCCAGTCCGAAGCCGAGGTGAGAATAAGAACGTCTGCCGTATCCGTAGTATCCGAAAGACGATTGAGTGTAAATGGCGCGATCTGCGAGGTAGTCCCAGCGCTGAGTGGGCATCGAGTTGCGAAATCCTTCGTAGCGGTTGTCGGGAGCGCCCCATGCGAGCACGACCGCGTCAGGCGACATGCCGCGTGCCAGTTGCCCTTGCTGGACCAGAGATTTCTCAGACGCGCTGAGATCTGCGAATTTTTCCGGATTGCGAGCGATTCTAGTTTGTGGAGTTGAAGGGGCGCATGCCGAAAAAACCAGGCAGGCGAAAAGGGCTGGCAATATTTTTTTCATGGAGTGATTGTAGCTGAGACCTTGGCCGTGTGCAATGCGGGCGGGTCTGAATTTGCAGAAGTGCGGAAACGGCTTGCCAATGGTGAATCTGTCGCAGCACTCTTTCCAAGAACCTTTCCCCGACCCCTACCATGTCCGAACTGATTGAAGATGATGACCTTTCCGCAGCCTTGAAAAAGTGTCCCGAGTGGGACTACGAAAAGAAGGCGATTACGCGCACTGTTGAGTTTGAAGAATTCATGGATGCGATTGATTTCGTCAATGATCTCGCGGAGATCGCCGAAGAGGCGCAGCACCACCCAGACATCACGATCAAACACACCAAGGTGACCTTGCGCCTGACCACCCATGATGCAGGTGGCGTCACCGAGCTGGATGTTGAGCTCGCTCAGCGGGTTGACAATCTGGTGGATTGAGCGCGTTTGCGGCAAAAGCCGATTTTTGAAACCGAGTCAAGCCCCACTGCCACGGAGAACGTTGCGGGGGGGCTTTGCTGTGTTAACGGGGCAGCATCAAGTCGTCATCCTTCATTCCGGTGAGAGCGCCAAGACCCTTGAGCAAGCGCTTCAGAGTGAAGAAAAGGAAGACAAGGATTGGCACGCCGATCACAGCGAAGCCCCAACCGGTTAGGCGTGCGACGATGGCGTTGTAAGTTTCCAGAGCGTTGATCGCCGTTGAGTCGAAGCCACGGAAGAACCACTGCGCGAGCAGGACGTTCATCACTGAGCTGATGAAGAAAGAAGCGGCGAAAAGCTTGGTGGCTCCGAGCAACACCATTTCATAGCTGGCTTGTGCGGAGAGTTCCGCGACACGGCGTTCGATTTTAGGAATGTCAAAAATCGTGTCGTTGTAGAGAAAGACGCGGATGAGTGGGGACTTCGAGCGATGAGAAGTTAGGATTGCGACGCCCAAGACCAGTGGGATGAGTCCCTCCTTGATGCCGAAGAGGATACCAGCGTTTGGTTTTACCGTTCCGTTTGCATTCCAAAGATATAGGGTCAGGCCGCCGGAGAGCAGCACGGAAATGAGGCCAAGTGCGGAGAAAAAATTGCCCTTTCGAGTTTGGACAAAGTGCCAA
>JBILPN010000051.1:0-10928 GCA_044373865.1 Luteolibacter sp.
GTCGGTTCAGTCCACTGAATTGATTTTGCATAACGCCCGATCTTCCCCATGGAAGGTCGGGCGTTTTTCTGCGTTTGCGAGTCACGGCCCATGTTCGATTGAGAAATTTTCCATTTACCACTTGCCAGCCCCCTGCCGTCTGCTAAACCACCCGCCCCGCGGAGTCGCCAGAGAAGTCTGGGACATCTCTCGTGGTCACGCGAAATCACGCACATCATGGCACGTATCCTAGGCATTGAAATCCCCAATGAGAAGCGCATCGAAGCTTCTCTGCCCTACATGTTTGGAATCGGCCGCCCAACGGCGGCAAGAATCCTTGAGCACGCAGGGATCGACCCAAACATCCGCACTGGCCAGCTCAGTGAGGATCAACTCGTCCGCATCGCCCAGGTGATTCAAGCGGAGTCCATCATGGTGGAGGGTGACCTCCGCCGCGACCGCCAGTCCCAACTGAAGCGCCTCACCTCGATCAACTGCTACCGTGGCATTCGTCACAAGCGCGGGTTGCCCGTTCGTGGCCAACGCACGCGCACCAATGCCCGCACTCGCAAGGGCAAGAAGAAGACGGTGGGCGTTAAGAAGTAATTTTTTTGTAAACACTCATGTCTGACGAAACCAACCAAGAAGCTGCCGTAGAGTCGGCAGTTGAGCCCGTAGCAGCTCCAGCACCCGCCACCCCTCCTGCTCCAGAAGCGGCCGCCCATGAGGCAGCGCCGAAGAAGGAAGCAAAACGCGACATCTTCGCCGAAATTGGCGGAGGCGAGGAAGAGATCAAGATTCACAAAGCCAAGGGCTCGAAGAATGTCACCCGCGGCATTGTTCACGTGACCGCCACTTTCAACAACACTCTCGTCAGCGTGACGGATGCCAACGGCAATGCCATTGGTTGGTCGAGCGCGGGTAAGATGGGCTTCAAGGGTTCCCGCAAAAGCACGGCGTATGCTGCGCAGGTGGTTTCACAAGATGCCTGCCGCCAAGCCATGGGCCACGGTCTCAAGGAAGTCGATGTGCGCGTGAAGGGTCCGGGATCCGGCCGTGAGTCCGCAGTTCGTGCCGTCCAAGGCCTTGGTCTTGAAATCCTCTCGATCCGCGACGTGACGCCGATCCCACACAACGGTTGCCGTCCTAAGAAGGCTCGCCGCGTCTAATTCAACCTTTTTAGAAATTCTTATATGGCACGTTATACAGGTCCACGCGCAAAGATCAGCCGCCGCTTCGGTGTCTCTCTCTTTGGCCCATCCAAGGCATTTGAACGCCGTAATTTCCCACCTGGTCAGCACGGTGTCCGTGCAGGCCGGAAGAAGAAGAGTGAGTATTCCGTCGCTCTTGGAGAGAAGCAAAAGCTTCGTTTCCAATACGGTGTGCTTGAGAAGCAATTCCGCGGTTACTACGAAGAGGCGGCTCGCCGTCGTGGGGTTACCGGTGTGATTCTTCTTCAGCTCCTTGAAACCCGTCTCGACAACGTGGTTTATCGCGCTGGTTTCGGCAACACCCGTCAGTCGGCTCGTCAGATCGTCAACCATGGTCACATTCTCGTGAATGGCCGCACGGTGGACATCGCCAGTTTCCAAGTGAAGCCGGGTGATGTGATCAAAGTGGGTGGCAAGCCATCCTCGCAGCAGCTCGCTCTCCGCATGACCGACCTCACCCAAGCTTCTCCATCCGTGGATTGGCTTGAAGTGGACAAGGACAAGTTGGAAGCCACAGTTTCCCGCGTTCCTGAGCGCGAGGACATCAACCCACTCGTGAACGAGCAGTTGATCGTCGAGCTTTACTCCCGCTAATTTCGGTCCAGATCGAGAGAAGTTTCAAAAAACGCCCGGATGCAAATCCGGGCGTTTTTTCGTGTTCGGATGTCGCGCGGGGGAGCTGCGAGTTGGACGGCGAGGCTGCGGCATCGGGTGTCATCCGCGGCGGGGGATGCTGGTGGCGAGGCGCTGCGGAATTTCACGTGTTCGCGGGGCCAAGGCCAGTTCCGGCTGGATCCAGATTTCTGCCGTGGAGCTTGAGTGGAAATCGCCCGAGCCGGCGTGTGGTTTTGACATGCCGGACTTGCAAGGCTCCACGCTTTTTAGGATTTCAGCCGATGAAGCGTTGGACGATTGGCATTCTGCGTCCGATTCCGAAGGCTTTGGAAGTCACGCGTAGGCCGGGTGCGGCCTGGTGGCGTTTCCACTCGTTTAGATCCACGCGGCGTTGCACCCAGTGGACGGTGGCCTCTTCGTAGCCGCGCGAGATGATTTCTGCGGCGGAGAGTTGGTGTTCGACGTAAAGCTCGAGGATTCCGTCGAGGATGTCGTAGGGTGGGAGCGTGTCCTGGTCCTTTTGGTCGGGCCGGAGTTCTGCGCTGGGGGGCTTGTCGATGGTGCTCCAAGGGATGATTTCGCGATCGCGGTTGATCCAGCGCGCGACTTCATAGACCCGGACTTTGGGCAGGTCGGAAATCACGGCGAGGCCGCCGCACATGTCGCCGTAGATGGTGCAGTAGCCGACGGCGAGTTCGCTTTTGTTGCCGGTGGTGAGGAGCAGGTGATTTTCCTTGTTAGAGAGCGCCATGAGCAGGAGTCCGCGGATGCGAGCTTGCATATTCTCCTCGGTGACGTCCTCGGGTTTTCCGGCGAAGATCGGCTGCATCGTCGTTTTGATGGCATCGAAGGCGGCGCGGATTGGGACTTCATCGCAGCGGATGCCGAGGTTTTTCGCGAGGGCGAATGAGTCGTCCACACTGCCGCCAGACGAGTATGGGCTGGGCATGGTGAGGCCGCAGACCTTGTCGGGGCCGAGGGCGTCGGCGGCGATGGCGGCGGTGAGGGCCGAGTCGATGCCACCGCTGAGGCCGAGGCAAGCGGAGGAAAATCCAGATTTGGTGGCGTAGTCGCGAACGCCGGTGACGAGTGCATGGTAGAGTTGCTCCGCGTCGCAGGTGTCGAGCGGCAGGTCATTTTCCGGGCTTTGGAAGGGATTGATGACTTGGCAGCCTTCTTGAAAGCCGGGGAATTGGAATGAGATGCGACCATTGGCGGCGGCGACGATCGAGTGGCCGTCGAAGACCAGTTGGTCGTTTGCGCCGAATGAGTTGCAATAGACGACTGGCACATTCGCCTTGTGGGCGATGCCGGCGATCATGGCGCGGCGGAGGAGAGGCTTGCCAAGGTGGAAGGGGGAGGCGCTGAGGTTGAGTAGGAGATCGATGCCCTTGGCGCTGAGTTCTGCCACCGGATCGCGGTCGTAAAACGGGCGTTGGAGGAAATCTTCCGTCCAGATATCCTCACAAATTGTCACGCCGATGCGGTGGCCGCGCCATGAGATGGGCTCGCAGGAAGTGCCGGGTTCAAAGTAGCGGCGCTCGTCGAAAACGTCGTAGGTTGGGAGAAGCGTTTTCCAGATGCGGTGTTGGATCTCGCCATTTTCCAGCCATGCCACTGCGTTGCGGAAGGGTTTGCCGGGGTGAGCCGGGTGGTGGTGATCCACGTATCCGACCAGCAGCGGGACCTCGCGGATTTCCCCGGCGAGATAGTCGAGGGCTTGCAGGCATTTGGGGACAAACTGAGATTTGAAGACCAAATCCCGGGGTGGGTATCCGACGAGCGAGAGTTCTGGCGTGATGACGAGCTCAGCCCCGGAGTCCAGGCATTCGCGGTAGGCGGCGAGAATTCGTTTCACGTTGCCGGGGAAGTCCCCGATGACGGCGTTGATTTGGGCGATGCCGATTTGCATAAGCACCGCTAGGGAACACCCGGCGAGGATTTGAGGCAAAAGGAAAATCGCCTTTCTGCGACGAATGCGACCTGCGGTGGGGAGAACGAAAAATCTGGTCGAACGTCCGCTTGCCGTCTTAGATTTTAGCAGCTAGCGTCAAGCGCATCAGAAACTCATGAAAGCCATCACTCTTTTTTCTTTGTTCGCCTTGGTCAGTCCGCTGCACGCGCAGAACTCCGCGCCTGCGACAGACGCGGCGGATCCTGCGGCTGAAAATGTCTTGTTGCCGAACCAAAAGGCCTTCCTCAATTTGCCGGAGGAAAGTCGCAAGACCTTTGTGAAGCACCTCACCGAGGCCAACCGACTTTTCCAGCAGAAGCGTGTTTTTGAGACGCTCGATGAGCTCGACAAGGCGACCAAGATTTTCGCGGACAGCCCGGAAATTTTCAATTTGCGCGGGAGTTGTTTTGTTGAGATGCGGGCATTTGATAAAGCGTTGGCGGATTTCAAGAAGGCGGAGGAGTTTTCCAAGGACAATCCGAGCATCAGCTTCAACATCGGTGAGGTGTATTTCGTGACTCAGGAGTGGAAGAAAGCGGCGGATATTTTCGAAAGAATTCTCAAGGAGATTCCGGCATCCAACATGGCGTTGAGCCGCTTGGTGGAGTTCAAGATTCTGCTGTGCAAGAAAAAGTTAGGATTGGATGACGAGGTGGTGATCTTGGGTGAGAAGTATGATTTCCTTGATGATTCTCCGTATTATTACTACGCGCAGGCGGCCATCGCCTACGAGGATGAGAATCTCGTCAAAGCGGAAGAGTGGTTGGCCATCGCGGGGCGGATTTTCCAAGATCCCAATGTGTTGGCGCCTTGGCAGGACACCATGGTTGAATACGGTTATATCAAGAGTTTCTACGGCGACGACTCCGCGCCGGACGTGCCTTGATGCGTGTTTGCTCAGCATGTTTCGCCGCGGGGTGAAGCGGATTTTTAACGGTTGGCCGCCGTGCGTATTTCGCACTGGCGGCCTTGTTTTTGCCTAGATTTGCATGCGGCGGTGGTGGTGGTAAATGCTGCGTGGCATTCCGCAAACGACGCGTTGCAACTCAGCGCTTTGCCTTTAAACTGAAAGGTAACCACAACGATTATGGGACTGGAAAAAATCACGCAGAAACTGCAAGAGGCCCTTCAATCGGCCCAGAGTATCGCCTCGAAATCCGCCCACTCCGAGCTCAAGAGCGCGCACGTGCTGCTGGCGCTGCTCCAGCAGGAGGGAGGCGTCGCCACGCCAATTTTGCAGAAGGCGGGTATCGACATCATGCGGCTTAAATCTGCCGTCGCCGCCTCTCTGGCACGTGAGCCGAGCGTGCAGGGGGCCACGACGCAGCCGCAAATCAGCATTGGCTTGAGGGCCACCTTGGATGCGGCCGATGGCGCGCGCGAAGCGTTGGGTGATGATTATTTGAGTGTTGAGCATTTCATTCTCGGGTCGCTCAAGGGGGATTCTCCCGCCGGGTTGCTGCTTAAGGAGGCGGGTTTGGATGAGAAAAAAGCGCGTGCCGCCATCACGGAGGTGCGCGGGGCACAGAAGGTCACGGATGATGCGCCTGAGGGGAAATACCAGACCTTGGAAAAATATGGCACGGACCTCACGGCGCGCGCGCGTGCTGGCAAGATTGATCCGGTCATCGGCCGCGACCACGAGATCCGGCGTGTGTTGCAGGTGCTTTCTCGGCGGACCAAGAACAATCCGGTGCTCATTGGTGAACCCGGGGTGGGTAAAACTGCAATTGTTGAAGGCTTGGCGCGACGGATTGTTTCCGGCGATGTCCCGGATGCGATGAAGCACAAGCGGGTGATCACCATGGATTTGGGAGCCATGCTCGCCGGGGCGAAATATCGCGGCGAGTTCGAGGAGCGGCTCAAGGCCTTTCTCAAGGAAGTGACAGATGCGGAGGGGCAGATCATTCTTTTCATCGATGAGCTCCACACCATCGTCGGTGCAGGTGCTAGCGAGGGCGCGGTGGATGCTTCCAATCTGCTCAAGCCGCAACTTGCGCGTGGCGAGTTGCATGCCATCGGCGCGACGACGCTCAATGAATACCGGAAATACATTGAGAAGGACGCCGCGTTGGAGCGCCGGTTCCAGCCGGTCAGCGTGGGTGAGCCATCGTTAGAAGATACCATCGCCATTTTGCGGGGCTTGAAAGAGCGCTATGAGGTGCACCATGGCGTGCGCATCCAAGATGGCGCGTTGGTCGCGGCCGCCACCCTATCAGATCGATACATTTCGGATCGCTTTTTGCCGGATAAGGCGGTCGATCTCATCGACGAGGCGGCCTCTCGGCTCAAAATCGAGCTGGATTCCATGCCGACGGAGATTGATGTGTTAGAGCGGCAGATTTTGCAGTTGGAGATGGAGAAGAAAGCGCTCGAAAAGGAGACCGACAAGGCCTCCGAGGCGCGGCTCGACAAGGTGCGTGAAGAGCAGGCGAATCTCCGAGAGAAATCTTCTGGCATGATGGCGCAGTGGCGGAATGAGAAATCCGTCATCGACCGGGTGCGTGAGAGTCAGGAGAAAATCGAGTCGTTGAAAAGTGAAGTCGAGCGTGCCCAGCGGATCGGCGACCTAACGAGGGCGTCACAAATCACGTATGGAGATTTGCCCGAGGCAAATCGAGATTTGCAGGGAGCGATGGATGCGCTCGGTGAGTTGCAAAAGCATGGAGCGATGTTGAAAGAGGAGGTCACGGAGGAAGACATTTCCCGGGTGGTGTCCTCTTGGACGGGGATTCCGGTGAGTCGTTTGCAAGAGGGAGAGAAGCAGAAATTGGTGTGCATGGAGGCAAGGCTGGGAGCCCGTGTCGTCGGGCAGAAAAAGGCGATTCGAGCGGTGGCGAATGCCGTGCGCCGTGCGCGTGCCGGCTTGCAGGATGAGAATCGGCCGATTGGCTCCTTCATTTTCCTTGGGCCGACGGGTGTCGGTAAGACCGAGTTGTCCAAGGCGCTGGCGGAGTTTCTCTTCGATGACGAGTCGGCGATGGTCCGCATCGACATGTCAGAATACATGGAAAAGCATAGTGTGGCGCGCTTGATCGGTGCGCCTCCCGGCTATGTGGGATATGAAGAGGGCGGCCAGTTGAGCGAGCAAGTTAGACGCAAGCCTTACTCCGTGGTGCTCTTCGATGAGATTGAAAAAGCGCATCAGGATGTCTTCAATGTTTTGTTGCAAGTGCTGGATGACGGGCGCATCACCGATGGTCAGGGGCGCACGGTTGACTTCCGGAATACGGTGCTCATCATGACATCTAACATTGGTTCGCAATACATTCTGCACGAGGAGAATCCCGAGCAGCGGGAGGCGAAGGTGAGTGATGCCTTGCGCGGTCATTTCCGCCCGGAATTTTTGAATCGGATCGATGAGACGATTATTTTTGATCGCCTTGAGCGAGAGGAAATCAGCACCATTGTCGATCTGCAGTTGGACCGAGTGCGCAAGCGTTTGGCGAAGCAGGGCCTGGGACTGGCGCTGACAGAGGCGGCGAAGGAATACATCGGCAGCCAAGGTTATGATCCCGTTTATGGTGCGCGCCCCCTGAAGCGCGCGATCCAGCATCTTCTGTTGGATCCCTTGAGCTTGGATGTGCTTGAGGGAAAATTTTCGGAAGGGGATGTGATTCAGGCGGATCTATCCGGCATGGAAATCATCTTTCACAAAGGCGGCTGAAGCGTGGGGTCGCCGTCGGGTTGATTTTGCTAGATCAACTCTGCGGCGATTGGATCGACGAGGGCGCGGCCGTGATGGATGAGGGTGAGCCGTTGGTTCTCGATGCGTGCGAGTCCCTCGGCCGCGAAGTGGTCGGCGCGTGCGAGAGCCTCCGGGGCCAGCAGATCGAGTGGGATCCCTTCGCGGGTGCGCAGACCGAGGGCGATGCGTTCGAGGCGGCGTGCCTCCGTGTCGAGGGTTTCGGATTCGCTGAGCGCGTGGCCGATGGAGCGGACTTGGGCGACGTAGCCAGCGGTGTCGGCGAGGTTTTTCCAGCGTGTTCCATCCAAGGTCGATACGGCAGATGGGCCGAGGCCGAGGTAGTCCTCGCCACGCCAATAGCCATGGTTGTGAGACGAGTGGTGGCCGGGTTTGGCGTAGTTTGAGGTCTCGTAATGGTCGAAGCCGGCAGCGCTGAGACGTGCGTCGGCGAGGTGGAAGAACTCGGCGTCATGGTCCTCATTTTCGCGCATTTCGCCGCGGCGGAGAGATTCAAAAAACTCAGTGTCCTCCTCGTAAGTGAGATTGTAGGCCGAGATGTGGTCCGGCTCCAGCGAGATGGCGTGTTGGAGGGTGGCGTCCCAGTCTGCCTTGGCTTGGCCGGGGATGGAGAACATCAGGTCGATGTTGATCGACGGGATTTTGGCTTGGCGGAGGATTTCCACCGCCTCGCTGGCCTGCGCGACCGAGTGCTCGCGGCCGAGGATTTCAAGGACGTGGGGAGTGAAAGACTGGATGCCGAGCGAGACGCGGGTGACTCCGAGCTCGCGGAAGAGCTGGGCTTTCGCAAGATCGAAAGTTGCGGGATTGGCCTCGAGGGTGACTTCTTGAAGGCTCGAAAAGTCGAGTTGCTCGTGCAGCGACTTGAACAAGCGTTCCAAGTGGCGGGGCGAGAGCATGCTGGGCGTGCCGCCGCCGAGGTAAAGCGTGCGTGGGGCCTGGCTTGCCGAGGCGAGGCGGGTGCGAGCTTCTAGGGTGATGGCATCCACGAAGGTGCCAATGGATGTCGAGCCGGGGGTGTGCTTGTAAAACGAGCAATAAGGGCAGATCCGGTGGCAAAAAGGGATGTGAAGGTAAAGAAGCACGGTTTCAGCGGGATGTTCAAAGAGCCGTCCCACGGGTGCGCGCGAGGTAGCGGGCGACGGCGCCGCGCGTGATTTCCGCGACTTCAGCCTCCGGGCGGGCGAAGGGCGGGACAAACCACGGGAAGGAGCCGAGCAGATCGGTGATGACGGCGACTTCTCCGTCGCAGGTCGCGCCTCCCGAGCCGATTCCGATGGTGGGCACGGCGAGGCTTGCTGAAAGTTGGCGCGCGGCTTCTGGAATGATTGATTCCAGGACGATTGCGAAGACCCCGGCGTCGATCAGCGCTTGAGCCCCCTCGCGGATCGCCTCCGTCTGTTCCGGGGTTTTGCCCTTTTTCCGGTAGCCGCCTTCTTCGAGGACTCGTTGAGGCAGCATGCCGAGGTGTCCCATCACCGGGATTCCAGCGGCCGTGATGGCGCGGACTTTTTCAGCTTGGCGTGTGCCGCCCTCCAGTTTCACCGCCTCCGCACCTGCGGCGACCAAACGTTTGGCGGACTCTAGGGCCTGGGCGGGGTTGTCGTAGGAATGGATTGGCAAATCTGCGACCAGCAGCGCCTTCGGTTTGGCACGTGCGACAGCGGCGACGTGGTGAAGCATGTGCTCAAGAGTGACCTGTGTCGTATCCGGGAAACCGAGCACCACCATGCCAAGCGAGTCACCGACCAGCAGCACGTCCACGCCCGCTTCATCCAACAAGCGGGCGGTCGGGTAATCATAAGCGGTCAGGGCGGCGATGGGGCGGGCGCCTTTTCGCGCGCGGATGGATTCGGCTTTTTCGAGGGCTGTCACAGCGGCGGTTGCCAGTTTGAATGGGAGAAAGAAAGATGCAGGATACGGAAACTAAAAAGCCCCCGCAAGGGCGGAGGCTAATAGTGTATGGCGACCCGTAAGGGAGTCGAACCCTTCTTGCCAGGATGAAAACCTGGAGTCCTAACCGATAGACGAACGGGTCGTGCGCTGCGGCTGCGGGGGGAAAAAACCTCACTGGGGGGGGCATTGCAAGATTTTTTTAGCTAAAATTTGCAAAGCGTCCAAATCATGGGACGAATGAGTGAGATTTGTGTGATTCGCGGGTGAAGAATTGAATGGCGGCTTGTCAAGAGGGCGAAGATTTCTAGGCTGGGTGCACCTGCGCCCGAGGAAGGGAGGCGGGGAATTTCCTCTCATGAATACGAATCAGCTCGCGCAAGCCGCAAATGAAGCCCGTGGCCTCGCCATGGATGCCGTCCACGCATGTAACTCCGGCCATTTAGGTCTCCCCCTTGGATGTGCGGAGATTGGTGCGGTGTTGTTTGGTGAATCTTTGAATCATTACCCGGATGCGCCTAAATGGTTGAATCGGGATCGTTTCATTCTCTCTGCGGGTCATGGCTCGATGTTTCTTTACAGTTGGTTGCACCTGTCGGGATACGGGGTTTCCCGGGAGGATGTGAAAAATTTCCGTCGTTTGCACTCGATCACGCCCGGGCACCCCGAGTTCAACGAGACTCCCGGAGTGGAGGCGACGACAGGTCCGCTGGGTCAAGGGATTGGCAATGCCGTGGGGTATGCCGTCTCTGGCAAGCGTGCGGCGGCGCGTTACAACACGGCCGAGCATGTGATTTTCGACCATCATGTGGTGGCGCTGCACGGCGACGGCTGCTTGCAGGAAGGAGTCGCCAAGGAGGCGATCGCCTTCGCCGGGCATTGTGGCTTGGACAACCTAGTTTTGATTTATGATTCCAACGATGTGACGCTCGATGCGATGGCGGAACTCACTCAGGGTGAGGATGCTGAGCAGTATTTCCTGTCGCAGCGCTGGGATGCAGTCACGGTGGATGGCCACGATTTGGGGGCCATTGCCGCGGCGCTTGCCAAGGCGAAGTCCGACAAAAATGGACGTCCGAAGGTGATCATTGCCAAGACGGTGATTGGCAAAGGGATTCCTGAAGTGGCGGGGACGGCCAAGGGGCATGGCGAGGGTGGAGCTAAATTTATTGAAGGCGCGCGTGCCGGCTTGAGCCTGCCAGCGGATGAGCATTTCTATGTTTCTGCTGGCACGCAGGAGTATTTCGCCGCCAAAAAGGCAGCGGCCAAGCTCGATTTCGAAGCCTGGCAGAAGACTTATGATGTGTGGGCGGCGGCGAATCCCGAGCTCGCGGCGGAGCTCACTGGCGGCCTTGCGCATGCAGTGCCAGCGGATTTGAGCGATTTGATTCCTGCATTTGCCGCAGATTACAAAGATGCGACTCGCTCCGCAGGTGCGACCGTCATCAACGCGCTGGCCAAGGCCGTGCCCCAGTTCTTGACGGGAAGCGCCGATTTGTTTGGTTCGACCAAAAATTACATCAAGGACGGTGGCGATTATTCTGCGGCGAACCCGCTGGGTCGGAACCTC
>JBILPN010000052.1:0-10896 GCA_044373865.1 Luteolibacter sp.
GCGGCTTCCACTTCGCCATCGCTCTCCGCCGCCTCACCCGCAATCAAACGCTCCATCCAGTAAATCCGAATCGACATCTGAATCAAAAATTTCTCCAACTGCTCAAACGCCTGCGCCCGCTCCAATCCCTGCATCACCGAGCTCTCCAAGGCACGCCGCCGCTCCGCCACGGACACCCCCTCCGCCAAGGCCGCGCTGAAATGCACGGTCGCTCGCTTCGGCGCTCCCAGGTAGTAAAACACCAACACCGTCGGCCTCCCTCCTTTGAAAAACTGATCCAACAAGCCCTCCCCGCTCAGCCCCAACGGCAAACGCTGCCCTCCTCCGATGATATACACAAACAAATCCACCGTGGAATCGCTCGCATGATAGTCGAGAAATCCTAAACGCTCACGATAGTCCGCCGCACTCAATAAGCCCTGCGGATCAACCAAAAATTTCTCAGGCTTGGCGCTGAAGTAAGCGGCATGGAATGTTGCTTCGATCTCGGTCAAGCCATCGGCCAGCTCCCCAGCAGAAGCCTCATTCTCCGCCGCCGCCTGCACCTGCGTCTGCTCTTGGGCAAGCGCACTCCCGCTCAAAACCCAGGCCATCCACATGACGAGAAATCTCACCGCGCGGCCTCCTCACGCTCGGACTCCACAACTTCCGCAACACTCCGGTGACCCACACGCAGCCGCTCGACCCGGTCACCAACACGCGACAAGGGAACCACTTTTTTCTCGAAAAACTCAGGGTCCCGCCGCGCTTGCCGGCTTCGCTTGCACAAAATCCCCTCCAAATGCAGCAGGCACTTCAAAATACCATCCGCATATCTCCCCTCTAACCAATACGCATGCGCCCGCGACAGACACTCAAACGTGTCTGCCTCCTCCAAATACGGGTCCAATAAATACCCAAAAACCATCCCCGCGGCCTTGTTCTCCGGATCAATGCTCAACAAAATCCCGGCCTCATTCGGCTTGTCCATCGGCACGTCCTCAAATGCCGCGCGGTTGAGCAACCAAAACCCAAACTGCCGCATGTGACCGATCTCTCCCAAACCGCCGGTATAAACCGCCACAAAAATCTGCGGAAAAATTCGTGCAAATCTCGCCATCGCCGCCTCAACCCGCTGCCGCTCACTCCGCCGCAAAATCCCCGACCGATCCGTCAAACACCGCAACCGCAACTCTCCACTCCCAAACCGCGCATCCACATCCAACACCGAAAATCCACAATGCGGGCAAGTCGTGGCCGCTCGGTGGATTCGCTGGACGCAACGGGGACATTTCATAAAGCAAGGATTGAGATCCCTACGGAAACACCCCCACCCCGTCAAAGCGAATCACCCGCAATCCAAAAAGAATCCCTCACCCCCACCAACTGAATTTCTCCAACCATCGCAATTTGAAGGTTTCCATGCGTAAATTCCTCTCTAGGTTCCAACACCGATCCCTTAAATATGAAACCACCTCCACTCAACACCGTCAGCTTTTTACCACCCAACATGAACTTCTCTCCCAAGTGGATCGTCGCCGCGCCCGTCGCCTTGCTCGCTCTGATCGCGCTTTTCACCTCTTACTACACGGTCTCACCGGAATCTGAAGCCGTCGTCCAACGCTTCGGACGCTTCCAAGGGATCTCCGCTCCCGGACTGCATTTCAAACTCCCCTTCGGCATCGACACCGCAACCATCGTCCCCGTCCGCCGACAGCTGAAATTGGAATTCGGCTTCACAACCCCGGGCGCTACCTCGCTCGACCAAATTAGCACCACCCCGGAACTCGAGCGCGACATGGTCACTGGCGACCTCAACGCCGCTCAGGTCGAGTGGATCGTGCAATACAGCATCTCTTCCCCTCAAGCCTACCTGTTTGAAGTCCGCAACCCCGGGCTCACTCTCCGCGACCTCTCAGAATCCGTGATGTCCGAGGTCATCGGCGACCGCACGGTGGACGAAGTGCTCACCATCGGACGCACAGAAATCGAAACCGAAACCTTGCTCCAACTGAAAATCCTGCTGGAGAGCCTCAACATGGGGGTCACCGCTGAACAAATCCAACTCAAGAACGTCAACCCGCCCGGCCCGGTCCAGCGCTCGTTCGACGAGGTGAACCGTGCCCAACAGGAACGTGAACAAATGATCAATGAGGCAAACGGCGAATACAACAAGGTCATCCCGCGCGCCAAGGGCATGGCGGACCAACGCATCTCTGGTGCCGAGGGCTTTGCCGTCCAACGCGTCAATGAGGCGGAGGGCGACGTCGCTCGCTTCAAGGAATTGCTCACGCAATACGACAAGGCTCCCGCCATCACCAAACAACGTCTCTACCTGGAAACCATGAATGAGGTGCTGCCTAAAATGGGCTCCAAAATCATCATCGACGAGGACGCAAAGCAGTTCCTCCCGCTCATGAACCTCAAGTAATTCCACCTCAAATTTTTCCCCTAACATGAAATCTATTCTTTTTCTCATCATCCTTGCCGTCGGAGCGGTCTTGCTCTCCGCCAGCATCTTCACCGTGGACCAAACCGAGCAGGTGTTCATCACCGAGTTCGGCAAGCCCGTCGGCAAGCCGATCAATTCTAACCCTGAAAAAAACGAAGCTGGCCTGCATTTCAAAAAGCCTTTCATCCAACAGGTGAACCGCATCGAAAAACGCATCCTCGCCTGGGATGGCCCCGCCACGGAAATGCCCACCCGCGACAAACTCTATGTCTCGGTGGACACTTTTGCCCGCTGGCGCATCGCTGACCCGAAAACCTACTTCGAAAAACTCCGCGATGAACGCAGCGCGCTCTCTCGTCTCGATGACATCATCGGCAGCGAAACTCGCACGGTCGTCGCTTCCAATGACCTCATCGAGGTGATCCGCAGCAACAAGGACCGCAAACCACTCCGCGATGAATCACTCATCGCCGCAGACTCGAATCTCGGCCTGCTAGCACCCATCCGCTTCGGCAGAAACACGCTCGACGCACAAATCCTCGCAGCCGCACAGCCGAAAGTCCGCTCATGGGGCATCGAACTCCTCGACGTCCGCTTCAAACGCATCAATTATAAAGGCGGCGTGATCGAAAAAATCTACGCCCGCATGAACTCGGAGCGCCAACAAATCGCCGACCGCTTCCGCTCAGAAGGCGCTGGCGAAGCCGCGAAAATCCTCGGCAAAAAAGAACGCGATCTCCTCTCGATCCAATCCGGGGCCTACCGCAAGGAACAGGAAATCAAAGGCAAGGCAGACGCAGAAGCCACTGGCATCTACGCTGCCGCTTATAACTCAAGCGCCTCCGCCGCAGACTTCTATCAGTTTGTGAAAACTTTGGAAACTTACTCGAAGACGCTCAACAAGGACACCACGATGGTATTCACTTCGGACAGTGACCTCTTCCGCCTCTTCAAAGGCGTCGAGGCCTCCACGAACACCTCGACGCCCAGCGCGGACTGAATTTCCTAAACACTCATGCGCGGCGGCGGCGGAGACAGCATCCGAGCGCCGCCAAGCCGCCTAACAAACTCACGGACGGCTCGGGAATCACGGTCAGCGAGACATCAATTCCATAGCTTCCAATGATGTCATTCGCACCGCTGCCCGCGCCGCCAACCATCACGGAGTAGTCACCCGCCGCCAACCAGAATGAGCCTCTGGCACGGCCGTCCAGCAAGCCATCTCCCTGGATGCCTGCTGCTAGGCCGTAGTTGGCGGCGCTGCCGTCCACTCCGTTTCCAAGATAGCTCAGTGCGGATAGATCGGCAAATGTGGTGCCGGCGTCATTGCCCATCTTCCAATCGCCCAAGGCATAAAATGCCCCGCGCTTGGGCTGCGTCCCGCCAAGCGTCGCCAAGTAGTCCAAGGTGATCGCCGCAGTATCGTAGTCGGAACCACCACTGGTGTGCAGCAACCCGGAATACAGCGAAAAACCTGGCAGGAACTCTTGCACCCCAGTGCCGCGCGCAGCACGCGAGACCTCCAAGGAAACCCATGCCGCCTCTCCCAACGTGAACCGATAGGCTTTGATGTGGTGCGCATCACCCAGCAAATCCGCGTCAGTTCCCGCACCCCAACCGAAGTTGCTGCTCACGGTTTGCCCGGTGTTGATGGTTTTAAAATACGGGCTGTCCACGCTGGTCCCGGTGATGGCCCCGCTCACGCCACCCACCACCGGCCCGAGATCACGCGCGGTTCCCCCATAACTGGTATGGGCACGCAGCGCTCCCACACTCAGAAGCATGCAGCCAAAAACCAAGATTGTTTGTTTTTTATTCATCGTTTTCATCGTTGTTTTTACAGATCTAATCAAAAAAATCTCGTGGACTCTGATCCGCTCACTCGGCTCCCCATGCATAGACAAGCCGATAGAAAGCCTTCTGTGCTGGCGGCGCGGCGTCAGTGAAGCTCACGCTCTCCTCCACGCCCCCCACCACCGTCCCGATCGCCTCCCAACTGGCCGCGCTCATAGACGCACTCCGCTCCACCGTGAACTCAATCCCAGCTTCAAAAATCTCATATTCAACGTCCACCCAAATTCCCATCTGACTCGGCCATGTCAAAACACACCCTTGCCCCGGAACTGTGCGGAGCTCGACGCGGAATTCCGGACCAGCGCGAAAATGCAGGTAATAGGTCTCGCTCGGCAAATGCCACGGCCCTCCTCCCGGCCCACTCGTGCTCCGATCGACCAAGCGAATGCCTACTCGATAGTCTCCCGGCCGATCTGCCGTCCATGACCTGCCATGAATGTGCCCCTGCGGATCTTCATCTTCGGAATCGATTCCCTCACTGATCACAAATGCAGGGTTGCCGGTCTCCTGATTCGTCGGGAATGAAACGCTCGGCGTGTCGAAGAACCAAGAACGCCCCTGATCCCAGAATCCGAAATTGGCGCCGGGCGGACCACTCACCTCGGTGATCTCCACCCAGATCCATGCGCCGGCATGGGCATGGAAATCCATCCGCTCTTCCACACTTCCGTTAGACAAGGCCGTGATCGAAAATGCATCGTTAGGAAACAGCGTGCGGGCCCTTTCATCCAATGTGTAGTAACCTCCGCACCGCTGCCCACGTGGCCGTGGCAACAAGTGGAAAATCTTGCCTTCGCCATGCGCTCCCACGAAGCGCAAGCGCTCGCCAGCATCGGCCACTTGGTTGGCGTTGCGGTCTTCAATGCCTGCCGCAAAATGATCATGCGCCGTGAGAAACGAAGATGTAGTTAGAAAAGCTAGGGTGATGGTGCGGATGCAATTTTTCATCAGATTAACGGGGTGTGGGATCGACAAAACCAGACTGAGCGGAGCGCAGCAGAGCGCGGACCTCGCGCTGTGAACGAATTTGAACATGGCCATCGGCGAACAGGTAATTCGCCTTGTCCCCATGGGCTCCACTGGCCACTTGGTATTCAAAGACCTCAGCCGGTACCCGTCCGCCATAGTAGGGGGAAAAATGAAAGTGATCGGCGTTCCGGTAGCCTGGCGCAGCCTCTGCAAACAGGAAGGTGGAACCCGGGCGGTCGATGTTCGCCAAGATGGAGTAGTTCAAAAATGGCGCGCCAGAGGGATTCGGCGTGAGGAAATCATTGATCAGATAGGTGTAGCTCCGCGCCTCAATCGGATCTTCTGCGCACTTGAAGGTCAAACGATCCCCAGAATAAGGCTGCAAGGTAAGCGACCAGGACTTGCCGCCCTTGGAGCGCTGGTGCGTGGTCTCTGGCAGGCGCATGTTGTGCTCACTCGCATACAGCATGCAAGCTGCCCCGATCTGGCGCAGGTTCTGGTTGCAATGCAGCGCCTTGCTCCGCTGCAACATGCCACGCCCATAGGGGGCGGCAATGGCGACCATGCTCACCAAAATCACAAGCACAACGAGGAGCTCAACAAGGGTGAATCCTTGCCGGAATTTTATCTGATTTTTCATAAATTGTTAGATATCAGCCGTGAATCACGCGACGGCGAACGCACATATCAAGGGCACGGATCCATCATCCGGCCGGGCTTCCCGCACTCAGCACGCCGTCAACACGAGTTAAGACGCTTGCTAGAATGACGGCGATTTCGCGCAAGACTGAGAGCGCGGCACCTGCGCAAGGACGCATGATGCTTGTAAATTCTGGCAGAATTCCGCCATGACGGCGTATTTCGAGCCAAGCCCTCCAGCCACGCTTAAGCCAAGCTTCGCGGAGGCGGCGTGGGCGGGCCGGCAGCGAACAATCCACGAGGCTCAGCCGCCACGGTGAAAACCGCGGCTGGCAACTCACATGCACTCGGGAAAACCAAACAAATTTGCGCCGCGGGAATCATTTCCTGCAGCAGCTTCCCAGAAAAACCCGGGGAACTGGGTGCTAGAGGCTGCGGACTTTCTCGCTCGGCGTCACGCGCCGCAGCGATCTTATGACACAGTCCGCACGGCTTCTCACCGCTGAAGGTGTCCTTGGCCGCTTGGACCAAACCATCATTCTGCGAGTAAGTCACCAACATCCCCGCCCACGCATAGACCTGCATCATCGAATACGGACCGCCTACCATGTGCAGGCAGCCGAGGGAAACTAGCAGGAGTTTGAAGAACTTCTTCAGAGCAGGGAACTGAGTTGGAAGTGGAACGACACGCGGGATGTAGTCTCGTGGTCTTACTGCCACAAGTGAAAACTGATCAATCCATGCGCCTGCCCTCGGCTGCGAAGCTTTAGCTCACTGGCGCGTGACAACCCATGCACATCACGCGATGTGCGCCTCATAGGCGGCGGCATCAAGCAAGTCGCCGCTTTCTGCCGGATTCTTGACGCGCAGTTTGAAAATCCACCCCTTGCCATACGGGTCGGTGTTGACCAAGGAGGGATCGTTTTCCACATCGGGATTCACCTCGACAATCTCGCCTGCAAGCGGCGCATAGATGTCGCTAGCCGCTTTCACGGACTCCACCACCGCCGTCGGGTCTCCCGCATCCACGGTCTTGCCTAACTCTGGCAACTCGACGAACACGACATCGGTGAGCTCGGCTTGGGCGTGATCGGAAATCCCAACCGTGGCAAGATCGCCCTCGAGGCGAACCCATTCGTGAGAGGTGGCAAATCGGAGGTCGGTCGGTGTCATGAGATGGCAGTTGATGCTTGGTAAAATGGTTTTTTAACGACTTGGGCTGGAAATTTTCTCCCACGGACTTCGATGTCAAGGCGAGTCCCGATTTTGGCAAATTCGGCAGGCACGTAGGCCATGGCGATGCCCGTCATGAGCGAGGGCGAAAGCACGCCGCTGGCAAGCTCTCCTAAAACTTGGCCGTCGGTGGAGAGCACCGGGTAGTGCGCACGTGGCGGGGCTCCTTTTTCCAAATACCGAATGGCGGCAAGCCGCGTCGCCGGCCCCTCGGCCTTCTGCCGGACCAGCACGTCGCGACCGATGAACTCCGCTTTGCTGAGGTCGCAGAAGTGGCCCAAACCCGCTTCGAGCGGTGTCCGGTCTTTCGCTAAATCATTGCCATTGAGCGGGTAGCCCATTTCAAGCCGCAACGAGTCGCGCGCACCAAGTCCGCAGGGACGCGCGCCAGCCAGCAAAAAGCGCTCCCAATACGCCGTCGCTTTCGCCGCAGGACAGAAAAATTCAAAGCCGTCTTCTCCAGTGTAACCCGTCCGACAAATGATCGAGCCCGCAGCAGTCCGGATCAGTTGGTTGCGCGCGGGCAAGGCCTCGCCCGGACACACCGCTTCGAAGACTTTCACGGCTTCTGGCCCCTGAATCGCCATGCCCGCCCAACTCGCACTTTCATCACTCAATGCAGAAAATTCTCCCAAGCGCGCGGACATCCACGCGAAGTCTTCATCGATCATCGAGGCATTGACCACGAGGAAATATTCTTCCTCATCCGTCCGATAGGCGATCATGTCATCGATGACTCCACCCTCTTCATTGAGCATGAGGGTGTAGTGGCCATGGCCAATCTCCAGTTTCTCGATGTTGTTGGTCAGCAAGCGATTCAAGGATTTTCCGGCCTGCGATCCGCGAACAAAAAACTCGCCCATGTGAGAGATGTCAAATATCCCGCAATGCTTCCGAACCGCGTTGTGCTCATCGATTATCGAGCTGTATTGCACCGGCATATTCCACCCGGCGAAGGGCACGAGCCGCGCTCCCAAGGCTTGGTGGGCGGCCTCAAGGGGCGAATTTTTCGTTTCAGAAATCACGGCGGCAGACTGAAACGGCGTCTCGCGCTTGTCAATCGGCGTCAACCCGCGATGTTGGGGCCGACATGACAATTTTCGATCGATTGGAACGGCGCTGGGGATGGCTCTCATTTCCCGGATTTCTCCGCTATTACGCGCTTCTTCACGTGCTGGTTTTCGTCCTGCAATACCTGCAACCCAATGTCGGCGAGGTGCTTGCATTCGACCGAAACAAAATTTTATCCGGCGAGGTCTGGCGCGTGGTGACGATGTTTTTCGCGGATTCTCAGATCGGCAAACCCTCGTTTTTTGCCCTACTCTTTCTGATCTTCGTGGTGAATTTCATTTTCATGGTCAATGACGGCTTGGAGGGCGCATGGGGCTCCTTCAAGACATCCCTCTTCTACTACGCCGGCATCGTGCTGGTTCTGGTGTCGAATTTCATCCTGCCTCACTCGGTGGACGGCCTCACTCTATACGGCGCGGCTTTTCTCGCCTTCGCAACCTTATTCCCAAGGGTGGAAATTCTGCTGTTCATGATCATTCCGGTCCAAGTCCGCTTCCTCGGCATGCTGGCCGGGGCCATGATCGTGCTGAATGTGATCTCCTCGCCGATCTTGCTGCCTTTCGTGGTCTTGGCTTACGCGAATTATATCACCTGGGTCGCCATCCCAACCTTGCGCGGAACCGCCCGCGTGCGCGAATCCGTCCAACGAAAAAAACGCTTCAATGCCGCTAAAATGAAGGACGACGAAGCCTTCCACACCTGCACGATCTGCAAGGAAACCGAACTCAGTGACCCCACACTCGAGTTCCGCATCGGCTCGGATGGCGAGGAGTATTGCTCGCGGCACCTGCCGAAATAGGCTTCACAAAATTTCTTTCACAAACAAGTCGCGCTGGAAAATTTCAAACGCTTCCGGCTCCTCGCCCGTGCCAATAAAACGTGGAGGAATCTTGAGCTGATCCTGGATCGCCACGGCGATGCCGCCCTTGCCAGAACCGTCCAGCTTGGTGACGATCAGACCGTCCAAGGGACTCGCTTTGTGAAATTCCCTCGCTTGCTGGAGGGCGTTGCTGCCTGTCGTCGCATCCACCACAAGCAAGGTCAAATGCGGCGCACTCACGTCTTGCTTGGCCAAAGTCCGACGGATTTTCCCAAGCTCTTCCATCAGATTGTGCCGCGTGTGCAAGCGCCCGGCGGTGTCGCAAATGAGAAACTCTGTCTTGCCGGCAATCGCTTTTTGGTGGGCTTGAAAACAAACGGACGAGGGATCGGCATTCGGACTGCCCGCCACCACCGGCAGACTCAAGCGCTCGCCCCAACGCTGAAGTTGCGCCACCGCCGCCGCACGAAAGGTGTCTGCCGCCGCCAACATCACCGTGTGCCCGCGCTGCCGCAACCAATGCCCTAACTTCGCTGACGATGTGGTTTTCCCGGTGCCATTCACCCCCACAACCAGAATGACGAAGGGCTTGCCATCCTCTCGCGGCACAGGTGCATGGTGGTCCGCTGGCAGGCGCGCCGCAAGCTGCCGCCGCGTCACCTCAACCACATCATCCGCCGACACTTCACGCCCAAATCCCCGAAGCTCATCCAAAATCGAGGTGCTCAACCCAAGCCCTAAATCCGCACTGATGAGCTCCGCCTCAAGCTCGTCCCACTCAATTTCGGCACGATTGGTGATTTTGTGAAATAGCGATTTGAAAAAGCCTGCCATGGGTGACCGCCACGCTAGCCAACGGCGGCCGCCGGTCAATCGCATTGAACGCCGGAACACGCGCCAAACTCATCGCCCATTGAGAATCGGTGCCAATTCCGCTGCTGTCTGCTCCGGCCATTGCGCCCGATCCGTAAAAATCGCGGAATCCAGCGCGTGGTGTGCCGCACTGCCCGGCTCCATGGGGATTTCTGAAATGAGCGCCCGGATGATTTCACGCGCCAGCGCGGCATTCGCCTGCAAATTCTCAATCACCGCATCGACCTCAACATCCGCCTCGCCCTCTTTCCAACAATCGTAATCCGTCACCAAGGCGAGCACAGCCGAGGAAATTTCCGCCTCTCTGCACAGGCGTGCCTCCGGACCATTCGTCATGCCAATCAGGTCCGCACCTAGCATCCGGTGCATCGCCGCCTCGGCACGCGTGGAAAAGGCCGGCCCATTCATACACAAATACGTGCCTCCCTCATGCAGAACCGGCGCGATCCCCTTCGCCACACCCACCAGAATCTGCCGCAAATCCTCACAATACGGCTCGGCAAACCCGACATGCGCGGCGATGCCCTTGCCGAAAAATGTATGCTTTCCGGCGGTCCCGGTCCGGTCAATCAACTGGTCGGGAACCACGAGATCTCGCGGGGCCAACTCCTCACGCAAGCTGCCCACCGCCGTCACGGACACCACCCAACGCACTCCCATGGAGCGCAACGCCCACACGTTGGCGCGGTGGTTGATCTCGTGCGGCATGAGTCGATGCCCTACCCCATGACGCGGAAGGAAGCACACGCGCCGCCCCGCAATCCGACCCACCACCAAGCGATCCGACGGCGCACCATACGGCGTCTCCACCGAAATTTTCTCCACGCCCTCCAAGCCATCCATTTCATACAAACCACTTCCCCCAATGATTCCAATCGCCGCCTCATGTCTCGTCTCTGCACTCATAAGACCCGCAATAAAGCACAGACAACGCCTTCATGAAAAGCAGAACCAACTTGCCCAAGCTGCCTAACGCATCGATTCCGGCATTGGCTTTGCTTCCTGA
>JBILPN010000537.1:0-3138 GCA_044373865.1 Luteolibacter sp.
CCGGCAAAGGTGCCGACTTCGGCTTGGGAAATATCGCCAGAGTCATAAAGCTGCTTGGCCTTCCGCTTGCTGATTTTTTCCTCCGCGCGGGCCAGTTCGACTTGGTTGGTGATGTTCAGATTGTTTTCTAAAATCATGCGGCTGGCACCTTTCGATTCAATGGATTAACAATCAACTGATAGTTGACAGTTGCCTCCTCCGTCAAGTGAGTGGTCATAGAGGCAAAATGAAGGTTTTCGTGCGATTAGGCGAGCATTTTCCGGGCATCTGCGGGATTCAATTTGAGGCGCTTGACGTTGTTGGCGGAGAGCGGTTGGGTAGAAGCTGAAATTCTGAAAAGCTGAGATGCTGAAATGGAGAGGGAGAGAGTTGGCGAAGTGCCGAGTGATCAGTGAGCAGAAAAGAGGCTGGTGGGGCGGTGGTTTGGGGAGAGGACGTATGTGGGCGTGACGCCCACTCTCCTTGAATACGGTTGAGGCGGGAAATCGTCAACCGAGAGGGGGAAGAGTGGAAGCGAGACGCATCCAGCACGGCCTGCGGCGGCACGCCACAGCCACTTTTAGGGGGATCCGGCGGACTGACGCGGCGGATTTCGAATGCGTTAGTCAGGAGATCCTCCTTGTTTTGGCGATTCGGGTGGAAGATCGCCAGCGAGCTCGGCTTCGATTTCCTCGATGGTGGGCAGGCTGCCGCGCAGTTCCTCCGGGAGGGATTCGGTGAGTTGGGTCTGCCAGGCGGCGACGGCGATGGATTGGTCCAAGCCGCGCAGGGCATACTCGGCGACAAGCCGGTTCTTTTTCCGACAGAGTAATAGGCCGATGGTTGGCTGGTCGTCGGGATGGCGCAGGAGGTCGTCCACAGCGGAGAGGTAGAGATTGAGCTGAAAAAAGAGGTAGGGGTCTTTGAAAAGCTGGGCGGCCATGTCCGACTCTGCCGGTGGCATGGTGAGGGCGAAATTGTTTTGGGCCTTGCCGACGCGGAGGTGGAGTTGGTTTTGAATCTGGATTTCGAGGATGGCGCGGCTCCAACCGTGGGTGAGGGTTTCGCGAATGTAGAAATCGCGGGCGGCGGGGTCTTTGATCATTTGAATCAGCCGGATGATCTGTCCCCAAGGCAATTGTGAAACAGGTTGTTTCACAATTGGACCGTCTGGGAAGGATTCGGCAAATGCCCTCATGGAGAACAAGTTGCGTCGAGTGAGGCCGCCCATGTCGGGGAAGGCTTCCTGAAGGTCGGCGGCAAGGCGGTCGATGACTTTGGCTCCCCAAGCGGCTTCTTGCTGGCGGGCGAGAATGATTTTTCCGGTGTGCCAATAGGCTTCGATGACAACGGGATTGGCCGCGAGAATGGCACGGATGCGGGCGTTGCGGAGGTGGGTCTTGATCTCCTGAAGCGTGGCGGCGTAGGTCTCTGGTAACGCCGAGGCAGGTGGTGCCACCGGGAAAATTGCCTCGGGCCGGGTGCGACCTCGGGAGATGCGAGGCTCTTCCGATGGATTCGGGCCGAGCTTGCGTGGTTTAGATGCCATGGCGATGTGGGGTAAAGGCTGAAAATCTGAAATGCTGAAACGCTGAGATTGAAGAGTCGAAGGTCTGAAAGTCTCAAAGTTGAAGGTCGGAAGATGATGCGTCTATTGGTGGTTTACGGGTGAGGAGGGAAATCGTCAACTTGGTGGAGGAAGACGGGAGGCGAGACGCCTTCCGACCGGTCTGCGGCGGGACGCCACAGCCACTCAGGAAGCCCGGGCGATGGTCATGGCGGGCTGGATGTGGGCGGTGAGTTTCTGCTGGTCTTTTGCGAGGGCGCGGAAGTCGCACTCGACCTGAATGCCGTGCCAGAATTCCGGTGATTGACCGAAGAATGCTCCGAAGCGGATGGACATGGGGGGCGTGATGGATCGGCGGGCGTGGATGATCTCGTTGATGGCACGGGGCGCGACGCCGATGGCGCGGGCCATGGCGTTTTGGGAAATGCCCATGGGATTCAGGTATTCCTCCAACAGGATCTCGCCGGGTGTGATGGGTGGTTTCATAGGTATAACGTATCGCGTTACAGGGGTGCGTCAATGGTAATCACAAATGGTGACCTCGCTCGGGCCATTTTCGGTCCAAGCGAAAACGATTCGCCACTGGTCGTTGATGCGGATGGAGTGATAGCTCGCCAGATTTCCCTTCAAGGCTTCGAGTCGATTTCCGGGAGGGACTGCAAGATCCTGAAGAACCCGTGCCCGGTTCATTTGGATCAGTTTGCGCATTGCCACGCGGGCGATTGCGCTGAAGCGGCGATTGGTTTCGCGCTCAAACAGCTCTTGGGTGTCCTTGTCTGCGAATGACTGGATCATGATCCTGGTTTTGGGATGGCCGCGAGCAGTTTCCCGGCGTCGGGGAAGCGGTCTTTGGGGTTCCGGACGAGGGCTTTGTCGATGACGGCGGCGAGCTTTTTTTCCAGCCCGGCATCCGGTCGCGGATGGGGACGGGATTTTTGTTGAGGATGATGTCGATGGGGTCGCGCTTGGGATCGAAGCGGTAAGGGAATTTTCCGGTGAGGAGTTGGTAGAGGGAGGCGGCGAAGTTCCAGACGTCGGAGACGGGTTTCGAAAAGTTGATGTGGGTGCCGTTCATGTTGCCGAGGTCGCGCAGGGAGGCAATGGGCGGCAATCTCGATTTCGGCATGGGGTAGGCCGGGTGTGTTAGGAGACTCCCGTGTGATCTTGGTCGCGAGGGGGAGGAGTTCGCTTAACCGATTTTCCATGACGGTGAAAAGCTATCAGGCCGCGATCGTGCATGGCAAGCCCGGGAAGTCGGAGGTGGGTAAACGCTGAAATTCTGAAGGCTGAGACGTTGAAATGGAGAGGGAAAAGCTTGAAGCCGTGCCGAGTGAGCAGTGATCAATGAGCAGAGAAGAGGGTGGTGGGGCGGTGGTTTTGGGAGAGGATATGATGAGAGTTCTTTATGGGTGCTTTGCTCGGTGATTTGAAGGGTGAATTCCAGTTCGCTGTGGAGTTCTACGCAGTCGGGAAGGCAGAGTTGGTATTTCTGGACCAAAATTTCGATGTTGCTGACAATATTCTTGCCGACGCCTTGCCGGATTTGTGAGTGTTCATTCCCTGATGATAAATATACCTCGGAGATTTTACTG
>JBILPN010000536.1:0-3138 GCA_044373865.1 Luteolibacter sp.
TCAATTTCGACGAAACCGGACTCTACGTCGCTCTCGTCGATCCCCTCAACCCGCAGACCCCAGAAGACCTCCGCTTCGCTCTCGGCCGGGAAATCAACGTGGTCGTCGCTCCCGATTATCTCGTGGAGTCGAAAATCAACGAATGCTACGGCGGCGAAGGCAAGGCGATGGAGGACATCCTCAGCCAACTGGAAATCGGCGGCGGCGACTCTCTAAACGCCGCTGACCTCGAATCCGAAGCGAATTCTGCCCCCATCATCCGCTACGTCGATCTGGTGCTCTACCAAGCCATCAAGGAAAAGGCCTCGGACATCCACTTTGAGCCTTTCGAAAAGGATTTCAAAATCCGCTACCGTGTGGACGGCGCGCTCTACGAAATGGCCCCACCGCCAATTCACCTCGCCCTCCCCATTCTTTCACGCGTCAAGGTCATGTCCAACATGAACATTGCCGAGCGCCGCATCCCTCAAGACGGACGCATCGTGAAACAAGTCGGCGACAAACAGGTGGACATGCGCGTCTCATCGCTCCCAACCCACCACGGCGAGTCCATCGTGCTCCGCGTCCTCGACCGATCCTCCGTCAATCTCTCGCTGGAAAATCTCGGACTCACCGATCACATCTACGAATACATCACCGATACGATCGAGAAGCCCAACGGCATTTTCATCGTCACCGGGCCAACCGGTGCCGGCAAAACCACCACGCTCTACGCCGCACTCCGCCGCATCAACACAATCGATGCCAAACTCCTCACCGCAGAGGACCCGGTCGAATACGACATCGACGGCATCATCCAAATCCCAATCAATGACGCGATCGGCTTGGATTTCCCACGCGTCCTCCGCGCCTTCCTCCGCCAAGACCCTGACCGGATCATGATCGGGGAAATGCGGGATAAGGAAACCGCGACCATCGGCATCCAAGCCGCCCTCACCGGCCACTTGGTCCTCTCCACTCTCCACACCAACGACGCCCCCGGCGCCGTCACCCGTCTCGTGGACATGGGCTGCGAGCCCTTCCTCGTCTCCGCTTCACTGGAAGGCATCCTCGCCCAACGCCTCGTCCGCACGATCTGCAAGGAGTGCAAAACTCCTTACGAACCGAACGAGTCGATCCTCAACCAACTCGGGGTCTCAGCGCATGAGCTTGGCGACAAGCAATTCTTCACCGGCAACGGCTGCCCAGCCTGCGGCCAATCCGGCTATCGTGGCCGCCGCGGACTTTACGAACTCCTCAACGTCACCGATCCCATCCGCGAGCTCATCACCGCACGCGCACCCTCGGTGGTGCTCAAGCAAAAAGCCGTCGAGCTCGGCATGAACACCCTCCGTGAAGACGGCCTCCGCAACATCTACCAAGGGGCCACCACCATCGAGGAAGTCCTGAAATACACCTAAGCCCACGCACGCATCTCACTCCGCTTCTCTCTCCAGTTTCCCGCTCACACATCCATCCTTTACAGTTTCTTTCCAATCCCTAAAACCAAACCCACTGCCATGGCCAATTTCCAATACTCCGCACTTGACGCAAAAGGCGAACAGACGACTGGCGCTGTGTCTGCCGCCACTGAGGCAGAGGCAATCCAACAACTCCGCGCAAAAGGGCTCTACCCCACTCAGATCAATGAGGAAGGAAAGTCCAAGGGCAAAGGCAAAGCCGCTCCCGCCAAAGCCAAGGGCAAAACCAAGGGGAAACCCGCGGCAAAAGGGCAAATCGGCGGCCGCATCAAGCCAAAGAGCCTGATGATCTTCACCCGCCAGCTCGCCACTCTCATCGACTCCGGCCTGCCGCTGCTCCGCAGCCTCACCGTCCTCGAAAAACAGGAACCCAATCCCGTCCTCAAGGCCACCGTCAACTCTCTCGCTGAAAACGTCCAAGGCGGATCAACCTTCTCCGAATCCCTCGCACAACACCCGAAGATCTTCAACAAGCTCTACGTGAACATGGTGAAAGCCGGCGAACTCGGCGGTGTTCTTGAAATCGTCCTCAACCGTCTCGCGGAATATCAGGAAAAGGCCCAAAAACTCAAAAACAAGATCGTTTCCGCCATGGTTTACCCGGTGATCGTGATGTTCATCGCGGTCGCCATCCTTGTCTTCCTGATGATTTTCATCGTGCCGAAATTCAAGGAAATGTTCACCAACACGGATTCGGAGCTGCCGATGATTTCTAAAATCGTCTTCGGCATGTCGGAATTCTTCCTCGCCCGCCCCTTGGTCGTCCCGAACGTGGTCTTCGTCTTCATCATGGTCGGCATCGGCATCTTCCTCTTCAATCTCTGGGGCCGCACCAATGGCGGTCGCAAAGCCATCGATACGATGAAGCTGAAAATGCCAATCCTTGGCGACATCCAGCGCAAAAGCGCGGTCTCACGCTTCTCCCGCACTCTCGGAACCCTCGTCACCTCGGGTGTCCCCATCCTCCAAGCACTCAACATCACTCGCGACACCGCCGGCAATGTGGTCATCTCCCACGCCATCGAAAAAGTCCACGAAGCCGTCAAGGAAGGCGAAACCATCGTCACTCCCCTCCAAGCCTCCGGCGTCTTCCCAAACATGGTCATCTCCATGGTCGATGTGGGCGAGGAAACTGGACAACTCCCTGAAATGCTCCTGAAAGTGGCCGACGTCTATGACGACGAAGTTGACAACGCCGTCACCGCCCTCACCTCGATCCTTGAGCCGATCATGATCGTCATCCTCGCCCTCATCGTGGGTGCTGTGGTGTTCGCGCTCTTCCTGCCACTGATTAAGATGATCTCGACGATGGGCAACCAGTGATCCACTGGCACCCACACGCATCCTCACCAAAATCCCAGCAAGAACCATGAAAACCACTCCACGCAAAGGCCGCCCCGCCTTCACGCTCATCGAGTTGATGGCCGTGGTGACCATCATCGTCATCCTCGCCGGCCTCGTCGTCGGCGGCCTTGGCTTCGTCACCGAGCGCCAAGCGAAGGAAAAAGCCCGCGTCCAAATCGCCCTGCTCTCGAAAGCCATCGAGGAATACAAACTGGAAATGGGAGCCTACCCAGGAACCAGCAACGCTTTTGGTGGCACAACTGCCACCGGAGCAGGTGGGGATTTCAGTCAGGCGCTCTACACCGCCTTATTTAAGGAAGGTTACGATTACACC
>JBILPN010000538.1:0-3137 GCA_044373865.1 Luteolibacter sp.
GACAAACTGGCAGAGTCGGTCGCCGGCCTCCCGACCGGCCCCGAGGAAATGCTCTTCGTCGAGCATCTGGTGGGCGATTTCCCAGTCCGCCGACGAGGCGGCAAGACGGATGTGAAGGGGTTCGCGGACCGAAGACTCCACGCTGGCGGCTGATGGGCGTTTGGAATTCACAAGACGAAACCAGCATTTTCAGGCTCTTTTGTTTAGCGCTAATTCAAACCAAACAATGAAGAGGGATTACGCGATTCAAGCCAAACGCCCTGAAGTTGTGTTGCCTGCGTGGGATTGCGACTTGTCATGAGGGGAGCGCACGGCATAGGATTGGCCGCGTGAATCAGCCGCTCCCCAAACGTGTCCATCTCATCCTCCGCGCACGCTTGCTGGATGGCTCCCTGCCCCCGGGCACCCGGCTGGACTACAAGCAGCTTTCCGTGGAATTGGGCGTTTCAACCACCCCCGTCCGCGAGGCGGTGACGCAGCTTGCCTCCGAGGGGTTTGTCGAGCTGATCCCGCGGCTGGGTGCGGTGGTCCGCTCGCTGACGCGCAATTCCGCCTTGGAATTTTATGAAGTGCGCGAGGCGGTGGAAACTTTTGCCGCAATGAAAGCTGCCGAGCGCCACTCGCCACGGCATCTGGAACAACTCCGCAAGCATCTGGCGGCGATGCAACAAATCTTCAGCGAAGCGACTGCCCGCGGGGCGAGCCAGTTGGAATCGACCGAACTTTTCGCGTTTCTGGATGCCGACATCGCTTTCCACAAGACCATCCTGCTGGGGGCGCGCAATCCTGCCCTCGCCCGCACCGTGGAGGAAAGCCATATCCAGTCGCGCATCTTCTACGCCGACCGCGGCGTCCATGATACCGCCCGGCTGTCGCTTGCCTGCAAGCAACACCAGGAGATCCTTAACGCGCTGGAGCGGCGCGACGCTCCCGCCGCAGCCGAGGCCATGCGCAACCATATCCGCACCTCGCTCGACTTCACCCTAGAGCATCTGGAAGCCACTCTGGAGGCTTGATCGATGTGGCGATAGCTGAATATATTTGACTCCACCCTTCGCTTGGCGAGGCTGGCGGTGGCCATGCAAAACCCACAAGCAACCCCTGACCAGCGCCTGCCGCTCGAATTGTCATGAAAAGTCATTTCGTCGGCTTGGATTGGATCGTGGTGATCGCCTACTTCATCGCCACCCTCGGCATCGGCCTTTATCTGTCGCGAAACAGCCGCTCGGCGGAAGGATTTACCGCGGCGAACCGCTCGATGCCGGGCTGGGTCTGCGGCTTGTCGATCTTTGCCACCTTTCTCTCCAGCATCAGCTTCCTAGCGCTGCCGGGGAAAAGCTTCGGCAGCAACTGGACGCCGTTCGCGTTTTCCCTCTCGCTGCCCATCGCCACTTGGATCGCGGTCCGCTGGTTCCTGCCTTTTTATCGGAACAGCGGCGAAGTTTCCGCCTACGCGCATCTCGAGCACCGCTTCGGCCCGTGGGCGCGGATCTACGCCAGCACCTTCTACCTGCTCACCCAGACGGCGCGCATCGCGATGGTGATGTATCTGATGGCCCTGCCACTGGCGGTGATCATGGGCGTGCCGATCGCCGGGGTGATCATCGTAACCGGCATCGTGGTAACGATGTATGCGTTCGTCGGCGGCATCGTGGCGGTGATCTGGACCGATGCGCTGCAAGCGATCGTGCTGGTCACCGGAGCCTTGGCCTGCCTTGCGATCATGATTTACAACCTTCCCGGTGGCACGACCGAGTTTTTCGCCGTCGCCGCGGAGCACCACAAGTTTTCGCTCGGGGAAATGGGCTTGGCCGACTGGTCGCGGCAGACGTTCTGGGTGGTGTTGCTCAATGGGATTTTCGTGAATTTGCAGAATTTCGGGATCGATCAAAGCTACGTGCAGCGCTACATCGCCTCGTCCTCGGAGAAGGAAGCGCGCAAGAGCGTATGGCTGGGCGGCCTGCTTTATCTGCCCGTGAGCGCGGTGTTTTTCCTGATCGGCACGGCGCTGTTCGCGTTTTACCTATCCCGCCCGCTCGACCTCGCGGAAGTCCGTGACAGCGTGGCGACGCAGCGGGTGATCCGCGACGGCATCGTCCCCGGTTCGCCCGGATTTCCCGAGGCCGTGGCCGCCAAGGCGGCGACCCTCGGGAATGCGGAAATCGGCGACGGCGTTTTCCCGCATTTCATCGGCAAGCACCTGCCGCCGGGAGTCACCGGCTTGCTGATTGCCGCGGTCTTCGCCGCCGGGATGAGCACGATTTCCACCTCGCTGAACTCCGCCGCCACCGTCGTCCACTCGGATTTTTTCGTGCGCTTCGTCCGTCCCGGGGCCAGCGAGCGGACGTCGCTGCGGGTGCTGCGCTTCGCAACCTTGGCCTTTGGCGTCGTCGGCACTGCGGTGTCTTTCCTGCTGTTGAATGTCGCCAGCGCGCTCGACGCGTGGTGGACGCTTTCCAGCATTTTTTCCGGCGGCATCCTCGGGCTGTTCCTGCTCGGGCTGCTTTGCCGCCGCGCCTCGAATCCCGCCGCGGCCGCCGCGGTGGTCTGCGGGCTGCTGGTGATCAGTTGGATGACCTTGTCCGCCGCCGGCTGGTGGCCTGAAAACCTGGCTTACGCCGAAAGCCCGTTTCATTCGTTCCTCGCCATCGTCCTCGGGACCCTGACGATCCTGTTCGGAGGCATCGTCTTCAGCTGCTTCATTCCGCGAAAGCCCACCCGCCCCAATGTTTCCTGAAAAACTCACCGCCTTGTCCCTTCTCGTGTTAACTCTCACCCCGTCGCAGGCCGCCGAGCGAACCATCACCCACAGCCGCCGAGGCCACCTGATCCACAACTCCCAGGTATTTTCCCGCGATGGCCGCCACTTGGTTTTCGACCACCGGAATGACGAGACCCAGCTGATCGCCTCCACCGGCGTCGGCATGGTCGATCTCCAAACCGGTGAGGAAACCAACCTTTATCTGGTGGCCGAGCCCAACCCTGGCGGCCCAGGCGTGGGGGCGGCGACTTTCAGTCCCGTCAGCGACGCAGTCATTTTCATCCATGGCTTGGACAACGCGTCCGAGGCCCGCCCTTACGCCGGCCACCGCCGGTCCGCCGCCTGGGTTTCCTTGGCCGCTCCGGGGAAAATGTCT
>JBILPN010000539.1:0-3135 GCA_044373865.1 Luteolibacter sp.
CCGCTTGCGATCGGTTTTCGCCTCGTGGTCGCGCTTCAGCACTGTCACCAAACGGCGGCTACCAAGGCACGGATCCTTCATGTAAATCTCATCCAACAGCCGTTTGATGCAGATGTCTTCCGGGTTTTCGTCCACGGCTTTGTAGGTGATCGTAGAGCGCGCCAAACCTAACAGGACTGATTGTTTCCTCATGCTGATTTTGGGATGATTTTTGTCCACCAACTCGACACGATCCCTCACAGACCGAGTTGTTTGGACTTTTTTGTCAGCCAGTCCAATTCGACGGCCTGCTGGCCGATTTTAGCGTGGAGCTGGGCGCGTTCTCGTTCGAAATCCTCGGCCTCGGTCCTGGCGGCACTTGGGCCGAAGACGCTCGCGGCTCCCTGAGCCATCGTCTTCTTCCACTCGGAAACCTGCACCGGGTGGATGTCGAATTCCTTGGCGATCTCTTGGATGGTTTTGACGCCCTTGAGCGCCTCAAGCGCCACTCGGGCCTTGAATTCGGGGTCGTGTCTTCTGCGTTTGCCTTTCATTTTGTGTGTGTTCGGTTCGGTTCTAATGCCGTTTCCACACACCACAATCATAGCTTAGCCACTGGTCTGATTTTCTGGGACCGGCTCAGAAAGCGTATGGACGTTAATGTGTGCCGCTGCTGCGGTTTTATTGTTTGCAATTCCTGTTTCATCGATGCCCCGCTCTACATGGCAAGAATCAATCCTCTTTTGGGCCTGTTTATTGAATATCATACTTTGGGGCATTGTTGTGATCTTGAGATTCTATTCTTTCGTCACCCAAAAGCCGAAGGATGCCGATAGATCCGCCGAAGAATGAAGAGCAACGAACAAGGCGTGCCATACAACCGCTACCAGCCCCCTTGTCGGCGGAGTTTTCTGGTTGGTTCATGGGTTCCCCTCCGTTTCATCGCTGGCCGAAGCTGGTAGCGGTGTATGCACTTTGGCGTTGTGCAGAGATTCCTTGCGTTTTCGCCGTTCATCACACGCTCGTTTTGCCTCGGCTATCCGTTCTTCCGCGTGTTTTTGGGCAGCTTCAATATCCATTGCAACTTGTGCGTCCAGTTCTTCATCAGAGAGAGCGCGTTGTATGGGGTTAATACCTCCTTTCAAAAGATTTGCTTTTGCGTGTGGTGTATGGGGTGCTTTGTTCATGGTCGTATCGTAATTCCAAAAGATGCACAACAAGTCATGCCAGGCGACCCGCCATAAGCGGCCTTGTCGAGTTTCGGGGTATCAGTCATTTTTTCGCTTCGGTTGAGTCCTGTGTCGGCGGATCGCCTGCACTGTTTGCGTTAGCTAAGAAATGAGATCGCTCATCATCGGGGTTATTGTCGGAGCCGTTCTTGGTCTCGCTGTGTCATTCACCTTTCTCTACTCGTTGTGGCTTCCCATTACGGCGGTGAGCCTACTCGTGAGTGCTGCGATATGCAAAGGCGCATGGAGGACTCCCGTTACTCCAAGTGTCGTTGCGGCTGGAATCTCGTTGCTCATCTACTTCGGCGTATTTTGGCTGCCTCCAGAGCTCGCATCTCGGCGGGCATCTACACCCAAAGAGCATGCGCTTGCCGCAAGGGCATTACACGGGAGGGCGCAGATTTTCGGTGATAAGGACAGAGCGTGGACGCATCTGGTTCTGGCCGCCGAAGGTGATGACGTGCGTTCGCTTCGTGCCGTGGGTGAGGCGTATTTGTATGGCCACTATCACCTGACGAGAGACCCCTCCAAAGCGCGGCGATGGTTAGAACGTGCCGCAGAGCTAGGTAGCGAGGAAGCAGCACGTGAACTATCCAACGACTACCACTATCCAAAACCAAGAAGCTAACAAGCCGTGAGTGGCAACCGGCGATAACGTCTCTAGTTGAATCGGAGCTTGATCTCGCCGGTGCCACCACTCATCGTTCTGCCAAGAAATGAAGCCCATCGATACCACTCTTGACTCTCCCATCGCCCCCTCGGTCTTGGCGATCCTTGCTGGAGGTGGCGCGGTTGCGTGGATGCTGTATCTGAATGGTTTCGAGATGTTCATGCACTGGTTCTTTTATCCAAGTTTCCTCTTTTTCGGACTCACCTGTGTTAGTTTTCTCACAGGAATCACATCCAGATTGAGTCGGATTACTTGGACGGTTTGCATGTGGTGGAGCGGGCTTTGGACGCTGGTTTTCGTCCTTGCCTTTGCAGCACCTCCGTTTTCGATGTCGATAGTCGGATCTATAGTTTCGCCGATTCTCGAAGCTGGTCGAATCGGTCCATTCTCTGCTGGGTTCCTCCATCTTCTAATTTGGGCATGTGCCAAGGATGTGGTGAGGCACATCAACACAGAAGAGGCAGAACAAGCCGCATCATCCAACCACTAGGAGCCGTTCTGTTTCCATGATTTCACGTAACTACAACCTCAACCCCGTGATCCACGTTCGCCCCCGCTCCTAGTGGTGGATGTGCTCATCGTTCTCCAATAGAATCTCACATCCAGATCAGTCCCATCATGCGATTCCTGCCCATCGTTCTTGCCCTTACCCTAATCGCACCGTCACTTGCTGGTGAAGACACTGCGGCAGCGAAGGCATTCGAATCGCTTACCTTGACACGGAGTTGGGCTCTCGGGATGTGGAGAGTGAACAACTGCAAAGAGCACGACGAGCAGTCCGAGAACTTCAGGCTTTCAATGACCGCCCAGGCTTTCAGGTATTGGCTGCTGGTGCAGAAGGGATTAAGAGAGGCCGATCCCGCTCACGAATCACAGATTAGAAAGACTTTCGCTAGTGGGGAACTTTCAGAAGCGACACTTAAGAACCCTCTCTTCAAGAATAGTGAATACAAGGGAGGATTTGCAGTGGGTCGCGTCGGCATAAGCGCAGAGGAATACGCTGCTTATTCAGTCGAATTTGAACGCTTCGTGAAGTCAGAAGCCGACCTCCAAGAACCCAAGAAGGAGAACAAGCCGGACATGGCGACGCCGAACCATCTGTCTGATTAAATCGGAGCTTTCCCTCGGCGCGCCATTCCTTCATCGTTCTGCCAAAAAATGAATATCCTTCCCCAAGCCTTCGGAGTGATGCTTGCCCTGTGCGCCGTCGCGAATGCGCAGGAGAGGATTTCCCTTTCTCCATACGAGATCGCAACG
>JBILPN010000540.1:0-3134 GCA_044373865.1 Luteolibacter sp.
CAGAATTCATCGAGCAATTGGTAAAATTTTCGCCGGCGCGCTTGGTTTACGTCTCCTGTGATCCTGCGACCCAAGTCCGGGATTTGAAGTTGCTTGCGGATGGGGGGTATCGTCTGGCTGACGTGCAACCCTTTGATCTCTTTCCACATACGCGCCACCTTGAGTGTGTGATGACCTTGGTGAAGGGGTGAGGCGCGCCCGGCACGGGAGCTGTCATTTTTTGTAGAAGCGCACGTAATCGACGTAAAACTTCTGGGGAAATGGCGTTTTTGACGGGTCCCCACCGTTTGAGCCGATGGCGAGATTGAGGCGGAACCTCTGCGGTCCGAGGAACGGGTTGATGGCAGGTCCGTCTTGATTGATCGCCGTTTTCATGGGAAGTGTGTTCAGAAGTTTTCCATCAAGGTAAATTTTAATTTCCTGCTCATCCCACTCTGTGACCCACAGGTGGAATTTTTCATCCCATGCAGGATCTCCAAATTTTTCAAGCGGGTGATGGCTGGACAGCCAGTGATCGCTGCCCCGTTTGCCTGCCCAGACAAAGTTTGCGAGGATCTTTCCTTGATAGAACTCCATGATGTCAATCTCGCCGCCATGGGGCCAACGGCCGCGGCCGGTCGTCCAAATCGCTGGCCAAAGTCCGGGCAGTGCCTTGAATTTCGCCCGAACCTCAGAGCGTCCGAAATGCCATTCGGCGTCGCTTTTGGTGATGATCGAGCCGGAGGTGAACTCTGCGGTTTCCCGGTTTTTACGCCAATCCGCCGATCCTTTTTGGTAGCGTGGATTCGCACGGCTCTCTTTTTTTGCCTCGATGACCAAGAGCCCGCCTTCGCATTTCACGTTTTCCGCTTGATACCATTGGAGTTCGCGATTGCGCTCAAAACCAAATTCGGACTGCCACTTGCTCGGGTCGGGCGCTCCGTCCTTCTCAAATTCGTCGGACCAGACAAGCCGGTAGGCTGGATCGCGGGGGGGAATAATTGACTCGCCTGCGATGGCAATGACGGAGGCGAAGGCGAATAGGCCGGCAAAAATGGCAGGGAAAGCGAGACGGAACATGGGGTTTGGGTCGGGTTGGGGACTCATTACGGTGCTATGAGTTCCGCGATAAGACGGCGTAGCGCACCCTATTTCTTTCTATAAATGGGGGTAAATTGGCCGATTGGTGAAATTAATCCAAAACATGGCTTGATTACTCCGTGGTGGCGGCTAAAACCGCGCCCCTTCATGCCGGACCCATCACGAACTCTGAAAGTCGCGATCCCAAAAGGCAGTCTTGAGGAGCCCACCATTGAGCTCCTCGCTAAGGCTGGCTACGAGATCTACGTCTCGTCGCGCGGTCTGCGCCCGAGTTCGAATGATCCGGAGCTCGATCTTTATTTGATCCGTGCCCAGGAAATCGGGCGCTACCTCGGCCAAGGTTTTATCGACTGTGGCATCACAGGCTATGATTGGGCCTACGAAAATGGGGTGGATTTGGTTGATCTCGGTGAGCTTCCATACTCGCGTGCGACCACTCGCCCGACGCGTTGGGTCTTGGTTGTGCCTGAGGATTCTCCAATTCAGAAACCTGAGGATTTGGAGGGCAAGAGAATTGCCACCGAGGGCGTTGGCATCACGCAGCGCTATTTGAAAGAGCGTGGGATTCACGCGGATGTCGAGTTTTCCTGGGGCGCAACAGAGGTGAAGGTGCCGGATTTGGTCGATGCCATCGTGGATGTCACGGAGACCGGGTCTTCGATCAAGGCAAACCGACTGCGCATTGTTGACACGCTACTGACTTCGTTTCCGCATTTTTATGCGAATCCAACGGCTGCGGCAGATCCATGGAAGCGTGAGAAAATGGACCGGATCGCTTTGCTGCTCAAGGCCGCTCTCTGCGCCCGCGGCAAAGTTGGCATCAAAATGAATTTCCCTGAGGCGAATTTGAGCGCCTTGCTTGAGACGCTTCCATCGCTTCGTCGCCCGACGATTTCCCGACTTTCAGAAGAAGGTTGGGTTGCTGTAGAGACTGTGATTGACGAAATCATCGTCAGAGACATGATCCCGGAACTGAAGCGTCTGGGGGCTGAGGGGATCATTGAATATCCTCTCAATAAAATCGTCCCTTAATCTTTTCACCTAAACTAACCCCGAACGCAACTGCCATGGGCTCCATCAAGAAACGCCGTAAGACCAAGATCAATAAGCACAAGCGCAAAAAGCGCATGAAGCAGAACCGCCACAAGAAGCGTCTCCGCTACAAGTCCTAGTCTCTAGGATTGACCGTTGATTTAACAATGCCAGAGATCCTATTTTGGGTCTCTGGCATTTGTGTTTTATCGATGCCGATCGTCGCATGAATCTTCAAGTGCTTGTCAACTTTGAGGTGGTGGATGAGTCGTTGGACTGGATCGTTGTGCATAAGCCAGCGCCTTTGATCGTCCATCCGGCAAATCGCCAAGCCGAGCCGACCTTGCTGGGTGGGCTGGAACAATTGTTGGCGTATGAGGTCTGCAATGGCGCAAGTCTGGGGATCATCACTCGCTTGGACCGCGAAACGAGCGGGCTTGTGCTTGTGGCAAAAAATCTTCAAGCGGCCCGCGAGCTGGGTTGGGTCTTTGAGCGCCGCGAAGCACGGAAAGAATATTTAGCCATCGTGCGAGGGTGGCCGTCGCAAGAATGCTGGGAGTGTCACGAGCCGATTCTACGCGCGGCGGAACTCGGGCCCTCGGCCATCTGGGTAAGGCAAATTGCCAGTCCTACTGGGCGCTCCTGTCAGACTGGCTTTAGGGTCGAACATCGCTTTGAGCGAGCGGAAGGGAAATTTACTCTGGTCCGGTGTTTTCCTAAAACGGGTCGGATGCATCAAATCCGCGTACACCTGGCCATCTCAGGATTTCCCATTCTCGGAGATAAGTTGTATTCAGGTGACGGCACGGATTATCTGGAATGGATGGATAAGGGGTGGACTCCAGAGCTGGAGAAGCGCCTGATTTTGCCCCGTCACGCGCTTCATGCCGCACGGCTTGAAGTCCCATGGCAAAAGGGATGGCTCGCTTGGGAGGCGGAGCTGAGTCCGGAGTTGCTGGATTTTATGGAAAATCGGCCCAGCTCGCCAAGGCCTGATCTTGTCATCTGGAATCGGCTTGGCT
>JBILPN010000541.1:0-3133 GCA_044373865.1 Luteolibacter sp.
CGTGAGACAAGGCTTTGTGCGGTGATGCGGCTCATTTCCCCGGCACCGAGGATCATGACTTCGCTGTGTTTCAGGTGGCCAAAGATTTTTTCCGCGAGGTCCACCGCGACATTGCCGACGGACGTCGAGCCTTCTTGAATCGAGGTTTCCGTGCGGACTTTCTTGCCGACTCCGAAGGCGCGTTGGAACAGGCGGTTCAGGATGGCGCCGGTGGCGCCAGCGGCGAGCGCGGATTGGTATGCCTGCTTCACCTGTCCGAAAATTTCGGTTTCGCCGAGCATCATTGAGTCCAGACCGGAGACCACGCGGCAAAGGTGGCGAGCGGCGGCGACCTTCTCCAAGCGGTAAAAATGCGCGGAGACGCTGGGGTCCACTTGGATTTTCTGGGCAAGGCCGGCTTCCATGAGGGAGCAGGCGGTACGCGCATTGTCCGCAGCGAGGTAGAACTCCGTGCGGTTGCAAGTGGAGATGACCACGCCCTCGGCAGCTTGTGCGAGCGAGATCAGCTCGTTGGCCGCCTCGCCAAGTTTGGGCATGCCCACGGCGAAGCGCTCGCGCACTTCGACGGGTGCGGTGCGGTGGTTGAGGCCGAGACAAAGGAGTTCCATCAGACGAATGCGAAGACTGCCAGTGAGAGCAAAAATAAAATTACCGCCGACAGCGAGAGCCGCCGGCCCGTCAATCCGCGGACCTGTTTGAGGACTAGCAAGCCCCCGTATGCCAGCCACACGGCAAGCGCTGCGATCAAATGTGGCAGGGCTGAGGCGGTCCGTGGCATCAGAATTCCGGCGACCACACCGAGGGTCAGGAGGCCGCTGCCAAGCCAAAGCAGGCGCTCCAAGGAGATGAGTAACTCCCTGACAGGTGGGAGGTTGCGGAAAAGCCCGCTTTTCAGGTGTTGCTCCTTCAGTTGGCGGTCCAGCACGAGAAACATCACGCCCGCGACAGCTGCCAGAGCGAGGGCTCCGTAGGCCAGCACGGACATGGCCGAGTGGGTTTCATGCCATGCATTCCCGCCAGTGACCGGGGTGGGCGCGGCGTCGAGCGTGCCGGGCAGCAGTGCCGCAGTTTGGAAAATCACCACCACCGGCGCCGTGAAGACCCCGAGCAGCGAGATCCGGTAAGCGGGGCCGACGAGCAGGTAAAACAAGGTCAGGGACCAAGCGAGGAAGGCGAGGATTTCCCCGAGATCCATCAGCGGGCAGGCGGCGCGCATTTCTCCCCGGACCGAGAGAAATCCGAGCTGGCAAAGGAAAACGCCGCCCATCCAAACGACCGTCCAGTGGCTGCGTTTGCCGCGATGCACCGACAGCATGCCCCATGCTCCGCCGATGGCGGCGAGCAGGGTGGAGACGATCAGAAACCAACGGTCCATGCCCATCCATGGAGTCCGCTGGCCTTCCGCGCAAGGCAAAGGATTGGCGAACTTGACTTCATGCCCGCTTGGACTTCGGAGTTTTCAGAAATTTCTCCACATCGGCGAGCGAGCGGGTGTTGAGGATGTCCTGCGAGCGGAGCCAGCCCTTGCGGGCGAGGCGCACGCCGAGCCCGAGGTGATGCAGGCGCTCGGCGGAGTGGGCGTCGGGATTGATCGAGCACAGGACGCCTTTGTCGCGGGCGCGCTTCCACCAGCGCCAGTCCATGTCGAGCCGCAGCGGGCTGCAATTCAGCTCAAGGATGGTCCGGGTTTCTGCCGCGCAGTCGATGATTTTGGCGTGGTTCACCGCGTATCCCTCGCGTTTGAGAAGGAGGCGGCCGGTGAGGTGGCCCAGCATGGTGACGTGCTCGTTTTCCATCGCGCGGCAGATGCGCTGCGTCATTTCATCCTCGCTTAGGCTGAATGAGCTGTGCACCGAGGCCACGCAGTAGTCGAGCTCGGCAAGCAGGCTGTCGTCGAAGTCGAGGCTGCCGTCCTTGTGGATGTCCACTTCGGTGCCTGAAAATAGCCGGAATTTCTCGTATCCGGCGTTGAGCTTGCGGATCTCGTCGATTTGGCATCGCAGGCGTTCTTCGCTGAGACCATTGGCTTGAAAGGAAGCCTTCGAGTGGTCTGCGATGCCAAGGTATTGGAGGCCGAGCTCGATGGCGGCCTCGGCCATCACCTCCAAGCTGTCCGCGCCATCCGAGGCGGTGGTGTGGTTGTGGAAGGTGCCACGGAGATTTTCCAGTTGGACCAAACGCGGCAGGCTGTGATCGGCGGCAGCTTCGATTTCCCCTCGGTTTTCGCGGAGTTCCGGCGGGATGAAGTCGAGCCCGAGCGCGCGGTAGATGTCTGGCTCGTCATCCACTGCGGGGATGGGGGCCGGGTTTTCTGCATCGACCGGGGTGAAGCCGTATTCGTTGAGTGAAAGCCCTTGCTTGAGTGCGAGTGAGCGGATGGCGACGTTGTGCTCCTTGGAGCCTGTGAAATACTGGAGCGCGAAGGGAAATTGCGCGTTTGAGACGGCGCGGAGGTCGCACTGAAGCCCGTTTTTGAGGCGGACCGAGGCTTTGGTTTCCCCGCAAACCAAGATGGAATCCACCTGCGGCAGCGTGGTGAAATCCTCGCAAACGAGTTTTGGTTCCTTGGTGGCGACTAGGAAATCTAGGTCATGCACCGTCTCCTTGGCGCGCCGGAATGAGCCGGCCACCGCCACCCGGACGATCTCTGGGTGGGTGCGGAGAGTTTCCAGCATTTCATCCACCAAGGCGCTGATTCCGCCGAGCAGGAAGGTGTCAGCGAAGGCCTCGCGCTGGGCGATGGCTTCGAGAATCTTCGCTTGGGTCTTCGCGCCGAAGCCGGGCAGGGTCGCGACTTTTCCGGAGTCGCAGGCGGCCTTGAGGTCGGGGATTGAGGAAATTCCGAGGGCGTCGTGGAGGGCTTTCACCTTTTTAGGGCCGAGCCCTTGGAGGTCGAAAAGTTCGAACAGGCCGGGAGGGAACTCGGCGCGGAGTTTTTCGTGAAATTCCAGGTGGCCGGTGCTCGCCAGTTCGTGGAGTTTGTCGCGGAGGGCCTCGCCAATGCCTTTGATGCCAGTGAGTTGCTGGTTTGCGGCGAGCTCGACGATTTCCCCCTCGAAGGCGCGGACGGTTTCCGCGCCTTGGCGGTAGGCACGGATTTTAAACGGATTTTCCCCCTTCAGTTCGAGCAATA
>JBILPN010000542.1:0-3129 GCA_044373865.1 Luteolibacter sp.
GTAGAGTGTGGCCATCACCAGCAGGGTCAGCGAACAGGCCTCTGGTGAAAACGGCAGGAAGGTCGAAAGGAAAATACCCGCACCAACAATCAGGTAGGCAAGCATCCCGATGGTCGTCAGCACGGTAGCGATCACCCCCATCAACTGCGAGGCGCGGCCGCCCCAGCAATCGCCAAAACGATAGATGTTCCATTGCGCGCCAGTGAGGCAACCGGAACGGCGGTGCCATTTGCCCGTCCACAGCATCATGAATGGCAACACCAGCACCGCACCGCCGCGGAATTCGACAAACAGCCCTTTGGGTCCCATCATAAACAGGAAAGAGACGATCACCGCCGTGCCCGCGAGATCGAGAAAGCTCGCCATGCCGGAAATACCCATGGCCCACCAGGGGATGTTTTTCCCGCCGCAAATGTAGTTGTCGAGACTGCGCGAGGCGAGGCGTTTGAGATAGAATCCGAGGAAAATCAACACGAGGACATAAAGTCCCATAAAGACATAGTCGATGATTCCGAAGTAGCTTGTGGTGGTCATTTGGGTTTAACGGGTAAATTCTCCGAAAGGTCGGTTTGGGAAAGTCGTGAGGTGTTTTTTCAAGCGCTCCCTGAGGTCAGCGACGACTTCGGGATGAAGGTCGATGAGGTTATTCTTCTCCTCCGGGTCCTTCACAAGATCGTAGAGTTGGTCAGTTTGAAAATAGTTGGGGTTGTGGCGCGAACTGTGGTAGCCAAGGTGCTTGTTGACCACCAGATAGGGCCGTGGGTTCGGTGGATGATTGCCAAAGGCGGGAAATTTTTCACCCGCCTCGATGCGCCGCTGGATTTCCGGCGGATAACGCACCGCGATGTATTTCCACTTCGGTGTTTTCACCGCACGTGCGAATCCGATCTCATGAAAGGTTTCCTCGCGCAAAGGACCGGATTCCTGTCCGCGCAGAACCGGGGTCAGCGAGAAGCCGTCGAGTTTATAGTCCCCGGGCACCTTTGCCCCGGCAAGGTCGAGGATGGTGGGGGCGTAGTCCGTATTGAGAACAAGGTGCGGATAGATTGAGCCCGGGCGGATCCCTGCTGGCCAGCGCATCACCAGCGGCACCTTCAGGCCGCCTTCATATAGCGTCGTCTTGCCGTAACGCCACGTACCATGGTCGGAGCTCACGATCACCAGCGTGTCACGCGTGAGTCCGCGCTCGTCAAGCTTGCGCAAGATCGCCCCGATCGAGTGATCCAACCACCTCAACCATGCGTGTTTCACATCGAACCCAGCCGCCTTGACCTCATGCTTGATGGAGGCGCGCGAGGGCATGAAGGAATAGTCGAGATCCTTGCGATAGCCCTCGGCGGTGTAGCCGGGATCGGCATCGAGTGCATTGGTGAAGCCAGCCTTGGTTTTCACCCAAGGATCCGGACCATGCGGGACAGTCGTGCCGTAATAGAGGAAAAACGGCGAGTCATCATCGTTAGATCGCGTGTTGAGGAAATCAAGCACTGAGCGGGTGGTCCACTCGACATTGTGCACGTTAGAAGGCTTGTTAAACAGCTCCAACAGGTTTCCAGGATAGACCGCGCCGACCCAATCGAAGCCTTCCTTGCGGATTCGAGCGCGCCACCACTGCTGATTGTCACGCATTGCCTGGTTCGTCTCAGAGTCGGTCCTCGGGTCACTTTCCGGAGGATAAAATTTCAATCCCGGTGCCGCCGCAGAGCCCCAGATTTTCGGATTTTCACTGATTTCCTGCTCAAGAATGTGGCATTTCCCGACCCAAGCAGTGGTATAACCCACCGCTTGAAGCATGCGTGGCAGGTTCGGCTCACCGTCACCGAGCTCCACATTATTTTCAGGACGCGCCATCGTGCCGACTGGAAACAAATGCTTAAAAGCCTCGCCCGGGCTCCGCGTCGCGTGGCGACCCGTTAGTGCGGTGTAACGCGAGGGCGAGCACACCGGACACGCCACATTTGCATTCGTCATCACCATGCCCTCATGCGCCAATCGATCGATGTTGGGCGTCAGCACCCGGTCACCGCCATAAGCAAAGCCCGGCGGAACAACCAAGTGCGGATACTTCGGTGTGGGGGGATTGCGCGGACTTTGGTCATCGGTAAGGATGAAAATCACATTTGGCCGCTTGGCATCAGCCGCCGCCAAAGCCGCACTGAAAACGCCAGAGGCAAGCAGGCAGAGACCGGCCCGACGCAACCCCATGATGATCCACCCCAGCACGGCCTGACGCTCGCAATGCATGAGAGAGAGAACCTTGCCTACTTGGCGGTCACAAGCGTGGTCTTTATTTTTCCCCACCATTCGAGTCCATAAGTTATATTTTTGTTCTGAAACCACTATCTGAAAAATCATTTAAAGAGGAGCAATTGGGCATGCACAGTAATAAAAAATTCAAGAAAATTACTCTGCAGCATGAAGACGTCCGAACAATTTACCACCACCGCCAGCCTCACTTGAGGAAATGCTTGCTGTTACCCTGTTGAGCCGAACGCCCACGACGACATTGAAAGTGACTCCAGCGGTCGGCCCGTCGGCGGCATCCGGCACGGTGACAGTGGTCCACGGGTGATTCACTCCCAAGTCTCTACTGTGCTGGATGCTGAGGCTAGCGCTGCCGCGGTTGGCGGCATTGAGCATGCTGAAACTCAGCACCAGATCGCCGTTTTGGTAAGACGAAACGGGCAGCAAACTGACTGCGTTGACGTCCTTATCCAATGCACCTAGCAGAAAAGCCAAGCCGTTGGTCACTCCGTCGCCATTGGCGTCCGCATCAAAAGCCGCACCGCCAGACCACTCAGCGTAAGGAGAACCAGTGGCCTGAACGAGGCGAAGTTGATTTCCTCCGACCACTCGAAGTTGGTAACCCGGGATTGGGACTGTTAGCGCAGGAGTGCCCGTGATGGAACCTACAGTCGTGAACAAGGTATAGCTTCCCAGCAGCGGCGTGCCAGTGATGTGGATCGAGTGGCCGGGCGCAAAAGTGAGCGTGGCGGTCGAGGTGACGGACGATCCAAGGGTGAATCCGAGTTTCGCTCCGGAAAGCACGGTGATGGGAGAAGCCGTGCTGCCTCCGTCAAGTGCCAGCATCCCCTCGGATATTTTGGTGGCACCCGCATAGCTGTTAAACCC
>JBILPN010000544.1:0-3128 GCA_044373865.1 Luteolibacter sp.
ATGGGCGATTCCCGCAGATGTCCACACTCGACCATTTGCCACTACTTCGGCCCCCGGTGCATATTCGCGGATGCCCATTTTAGCGTCTCTATTGAGCTCGATATTCGCACTGTTTCTGCCAAAGCCTCCTCTACTGAAGGTTCCATCCATCACTTGGAGCTCGATATTATCAATCGGGAATGAATAGGAAGGGATGATTCCGTATTTGGAGAGATAATTGACGATCGGCGAATTTGCCCACCGTTTTGCATCGTTCTCCATTCCCGCCGCTCTAGCTGGCAGATGATTCACCCGCAGGTCTTCGGCTGCTGTCATGTAATGCTGGTATCGGGCACCAAAGACCTGGACCAACTGGTCCATCGCGCTGATGAAATTTGAAACTAGCGTTGAACTAACCCGTTCCAGAATCTCCTTTTCAGATTCCGGAATCTCATTCTCCAAGCATGTCAGAAGGTCTGCAGCAAGATCGCGTGCAGGCTCGGAATCGGGCGACTCCATCCACGCCTTCAGGTTGTTGATGAACTGCTTCTCGTTATCTTCAGAAAAGACGATCGATTGGGTGAGATCCTCGGGCACCAAGTCCGAGCCATTGGTCACGAATTTCGGCAAGCCGAAGAGTTGCCCGATTTGCAGGCCTGTTGCGCTCAAGCCCCGAGCCTCCAGATAGTGGCTCACGAGAATTGAGAACTGATGTCGCTGAAACAGCCTTGGATTCGCAAGATGCACCGAGGGCGTTTTCGGGTTCTTGTTTAAGAATTCGCCGGCGTGATCGAACACGTCTTGGTCGTAGCGGCGGTTCCTTGCATACGTGATGGCGACGGGGGCCGCCTGAGCCCGGCGACCAGCACGGCCCGCGCGTTGCTGATAGTTTGAAATGTCCGGGGGAGCGTTGCGTAGAAATACACCTTCGAGGTCTCCCAGATCAATTCCCACTTCCATGGTAGTGGAAGATGAGAGGATGTTAAGCTTACCTGCCTTGAACGCCTTCTCATATTCTTCGCGAAGTTTCGAGGAGATGGCCGCCGTATGTTCGCGGATCAACACCGATGGGAAGTTATTGCCGCCATTATACAGGAAGTGATAGTGATTTTCCGCCATGTTATTCCGCCATGTATCAGAATCAAGAGATTCCATCGTGCCAATACACCTCCATTGGGTGCAGATATTTCCAACCGAGTAGCAGGAAACCTTGCCACACTTGTTGCACTTGAAGATGGGTTTGGTGGCATCCCGCAAACGTGCTGAGATTCTCCGGTGATTGATCACCATGGGGCGCTCACCTTCCCTGAGCGGTTTAAGAATTCCGCAATCGTCGTCGATCAAATGCTCCCAAACACGACCAATAACGGATTCCCAGTTGGGAAGTTTTAGTTTGTCCCTGAGGACATCGACATAGCGATTGATGTAGAATCCCCCGTCCCTACGTGAGAGGAGTTTGAACCGCGCGTCGGGGACATCACCTTCAAGAATATATGCACGGTCGGTCTGGTTATAGTGACCCCAAGTAAATTCGGAAACTTGAGTGATGCCTTTTGGCATGTCGATGGCGCGATTCAACCGCATCGAGTCGATTACCCAACGGATCAGGGGTTTTCCGAGATCTTCAGGAAGATTGAGGATTTCGGAAATTTGCGGATACGGGACCCCTGAATAATCGATTTCCACCAATCCAAGATCTTCCAGCGACTGGCGACTTCCTCCCGGCGTGGCGAAATCCCCAAACACTCTTGCGCGGATGATCTTTTCAAACTCAACGACATCACCGGCTTTCGGGTTGTCTCCATTTTCGTCAGTGAGACCGAATTTGAGAATCAGCCTTTCAGCAAGTGCGCCGGCAATGTTGTTCAGCGAATCAGCTCCCTCTTCCTTCTTTAAATGGTCCACGAACTCACGCTTCACGAGAACGTCTTCGTGGGTGCGTTGAAAATTCGGTGCGAAAAACGCGGCGTCCTGCCGATTATCGCTAAACACCAAGAGGTTTCGGCCATTGCCGGGCAGACGATTCCGGGTCGTTGGATCCTGCTTGGTTGGAAGGTGGCTGTAGAGAACTTCGCAGATCGTGCTTGAAAGGGCCTGGTCGCCCGGATGAAACGGGGTGATGACCTCTGATGCGTCACGACTGCCACAGGAATGACAGGTAACAACCAAAGACCCTTGGGTTGATTGGTCACCATTCGCCGCCGGATCGGACATCTTGGCCTTATGAGTGTTGATCCATTCGCGATGATCGTCGTCATCGCCGAGCTGAATCTTGATTTGTCCCGTTTGGAGATGAATGAAGACTTCGTCAGGGTGGCTTGCCTCGTCGGCATCTTGATCGTCCAGGTCCCCTGGCAATACCGAACCGTCCTTTGGCTTGCACCAGAATACACGGCGCTTGCTGAACTTTGTGGACCGTTCTGGAGTCAGAAATCCGTTGAGTTCGTAACCTTCAAAATAGAGCTCACCGCACTTGCGGCAGGTCAGCAACCGGAAACGGGGGTGTCCTGTAATATGGTCGCGAAATTCGCGTTGAAACCGGAGATCGGTAACCTGTTCTTCGTTCTCGCTCCAATTCTGAATTCTCACCGTTGCCTCTTCGATGCCCCTAGTCAGCAAATGGTAGCGTGCTGGAAGAAGCGGAAACCCATTGCGGTGCTCTCTCGCGTATGCGGCGAGCGCGACCAGTCCCTTGAGTGCTTGCTGGGCCGTCTTTATTTCCTCATTTGGAAAGAGTTCTTTGGCAACGATTGATAGTGGTCGCATGTCAACCTTGGAAAGGGATTCCGCCGCCTTGTGGACCGTCTCGTCATCAGCAAGATGGCGGCAAAGGTAATGCTGCAACGACTCCTCGGATTCCGGAGGGATGTTGGCGATCTTCAGCTCATTGAGGCGTTCCAGCCATGGCTTGAGTTGCTCTTTATCTGCCAAATGCCGGACCTCAATGAGCGAGGCGTGCATAGCGATCCATTCCGCCGCAGTCCTCCGGGTTGCGGGTTTCGTATTCCGCAGTCGATGGTGGTGAAGTCGGTCGGATGTGACCACCTCAGAAAAATTCGCCCCGAAGAGCCTACGGCCAAAAGTCAGGACTTTCCGTTTCGCTTCTTCACTTTTTCCGAGACTTGCACTAGTACCGATCGAACGGACAT
>JBILPN010000543.1:0-3128 GCA_044373865.1 Luteolibacter sp.
AGTCGCCACTTATGGCGACTATCGTGAGGCGCTTCAACATTCAGACATTGATGCGGTTTCAATCAGCACGCCAGATCATTGGCATGCTGAGCCAGTGATCGCGGCAGCTTTGTTAGGTAAGGATATTTATGTTCAAAAGCCACTCACCATGACCATCAAGGAAGGCCGTGCGGTTAGTGACGTGGTGCGTGAGAAGAACCGGATGTTTCAAATCGGCAGCCAGCAGCGCTCGGGTTCACAGTTTCGCATCGCCTGTGAAATGGTGCGCAGTGGGCGCATCGGCAAGGTTCACACCGTTAAGATTGGTCTGCCGAGTGACCCCTCGGGTGGCAGCACACAAGAAATTCCCGTGCCGTCCAATCTCAACTATGACATGTGGCTCGGTTGCACTCCGCTTGCGCCTTATACCGTGGACCGCATTCACTCTCAAGGCGCAACGGTGCGCGAACGATACGCCCAGCGTCCAGGTTGGCTGCGAATGGAGGAATACTGTCTCGGAATGATCACTGGCTGGGGTTCTCATCACGTCGATATCGCACACTGGGGAATGGGCACGGAACTCACGGGGCCCACCTCGATCGAGGCAAATGCTGAATTTCCAAAATCCGGACTTTGGAATGTCCATGGCCCCTATCATATCGAAATGGGCTATGCCAATGGTGTCACGGTCATCATTGATCATAAACTTCCTAACGGAATCCGCTTCGAGGGCAGCGACGGTTGGATTTTCGTCACCCGTGGCGCTGAGCGCGTTACTGCCTCAGATCCGATCCCGAAGGGGGCAGCTGCAAAAGCTCTTCAAGCCAGCAATCCGGAAATTCTCAAGACTCCACTTGGAAAGGACGATGTGCGGCTCCACGAAAGCCCGAACGGTGACCATCACTTGGACTGGATCACCAGCGTTCAAACTCGCAAACCTGCTGTCACCACGGCTGAGATCGCGCATCGTTCCACTAGCGCCTGCATCACCGGTTGGATTGGCATGAAACTTGGCCGGAAGCTCAAGTGGGACCCCTCGAAGGAAAGTTTCGATGGTGATGCGACTGCCAACTCGATGCTGAGTCGTCCGGAGCGTGCTCCCTATGGTATGGCTCATATGAAGAAATAAGCTTAATCACCGTCGTCGCTAGGGCTGGCACCGGACCATGAAGGCGCTTGGTCCGCGTGCAGCCTGCTATACAGGTTGCTTGAGGAGAAAAAGGTCACGACAGAAGATCTCCGCTCTGTTCGAGGCCTCTGCTTTATTTGGCTGGATGAAACCGCTTCTCGTCCGCAGTCGCTTGTCTGAATTTCAATGAATGACTTCTTGCCAAGGCAACGATTGATAGAATGACCTGACTATTTTATAAGTGTCTTCAAATTCGGGTAGATGCCCGTCGATCTCGTCATCCAAGGTATGGTAGTCGGCCTGCGCCCGTCTTTTCAGTTCCGCATTGTCCAGCGATTCAGGCAGGGGTTTGATTCCTCTTGCATGGGATTTTTCTATCAGGCTTTTCAAAATTGACAGGCGCTCATTGGATAGATCGAAGATATCCTGACGGCGGTAACGATCGCGGGACTCTTGCTGCAACAAGGAACGGAATTTCTCCGCCATGAGATCTGCAAATGTGTAGGCGTTTGTGCTTCGGGCTGCCCTTGTAGGCATGGCCGATCTTCAATTCGATGCTCGGGAAGCTCGCGTCGGGCCGATTCTGTGGATTCACTTTACAGCTTTGGATCTTGCAGTTCAAGTCGTAGTCAAGCTCCTCAATGACTTGAACAAGGCTTGATTCAAAGGCCGCCCTGACATCCTTCGCACTTATGGTGGCCAGATTCCCCGTGGTTGAGAAATCGATATCCTTCGTGAATCGCGGACTGTGGTAGCGCACCCCGAGGAGGATTCCACCTTTGATCACCATGGTGCTCTTGAGGCGTGGGTCATTAGCGATTGCCGCAAGAATCGTGGGCACGGCTTGCCGGAATTCACGTTGCTCCGGCTCGGGCGCTTCGTTTGCCCAAGTCGCGATGTTGTAATGTTCCTGCCGGTTCATCAGAGTGCTTCGGATCGGCTACCGAATCCCGGGTAAGGCGTCAATATTCCCCCAGCTTCCAATTCTCTCATCCGTCGATTGAATTCAGGCAAGTCCGCAAAATCTTTTTGGATACGCTGCAGCATTTCCCCCCGATAAGTTTTGCGGGCATATAGTTCGTGAACGATCAATCCCACTTGGTAACGCGAGATGACCGGTTCGGCGAACTCGCCCAGAGATAAGATTAAAGCTTTTGCGAGGTCTATACTTAGGCGGCAAGCAGACAATCAAGGTAGTCGGCCGAGTAGAGGCTAGTAAATATCTGGAGATGCAAACTTGAGTTGATAAACGCTGATCCTCTCGGGAAGAAGAACCGGCGTCTGCAAATCATTCGATCTTTCAGAGTCTAGGGTGAGGCTGTCAGGATCGAGGCAGAAATGGTGGGCGGCAACGAGACTTCTCAAATCGGAGCGATGGATTCGAGGTGGAGAACTGGGGTTCTCGCTTCGTTGGATTTTTCCAAATCGAGGGTGAGGTGGAGACTCCAGTCGTTGAGGTCGTCGGGGTCGATGAGGGTTTGGTGGATGGTGAGGCCGTCTTCTGAAATGTAGGTGTGGCGGGCGTTGCGGGCTTCGGGATCGAGGCGGATCTGGTGGCGGGCGGCGTGGTAGGTGTTGAGCTGTTGGAGGAGGCGCTCGTTGGACCAGAGCTTGCCGTCGGAATCGTGGTGGGCGATGAGACTGAGTGCGGCCTCGGTGTCGTAGCGGGAGAGCGCGGTGACGAGGGTGAGGACGTGGTTGCGAAGGTGGCGGGTGAAAGCTGCCTTACACTTTGTGTAAGGGATAGGGGATCGGAGATTGGGGATCGTGGATGGAAGAGAAGAGGATTTGTCCGGGATCGGTGCACCGGGGTTTTTCATGGCTTGCCATTCGTCTAGCAGGCTGGAGTCGGTGTGGCGGACGATGAGTTCGAGGAAGGACTCGGCTTCGTGGAGGTGCTCGGTTTTGGCGTGGTCCGGGACGGTTTGGGCGAGGACTTTGTAAACCTCGCCGAGGTGGCGGAGGAGGACGGCTTCGGCGCGCTCCAACTTGTAGGTTTTGACGTAGTCTTCGAAGGACT
>JBILPN010000545.1:0-3121 GCA_044373865.1 Luteolibacter sp.
GTCGCCGGCGTTGGCGAGGATGAGGCCGGGGTGGTCGGGGGAATAGCGGCCCATCATGCAGCCGACGGCGTAGGAGAGGAAGGCGGCCATGTCCTTGCGGGCGTCGGCGCGGGCCAGGGTGATCTGCTCCTCGGGCACCTCCGGCTGCAACTCGCCTTCCAGGCCGTAGGCGGCGATGAAGAGCCGGTTGTTCTCCGTCTCCAGCTCCTGCATCCGGCGGATGGCGGCGGTGCTCTGCGCCTCCCAATTCCGCCAGCTCGCCTCCAGCGTCGCGCCCTTCAGCCCCGGCCGCAGCAAGGGCTGGTCGCGGAAGTCCCACGAGGTCTCGAAGTTGTCCCAGTCGCGTCTCGAGAGTTCGATGCATTCATCAACTTTCAGCGAAAAATTGGACGTCTTGAATGGGACGTTCTTGAAGTCACCTAGGGTGAAATGAAACGTGGGGTTGAGCATCGAAGCTATCTCACTACAAACGACGGAATTCAGAAAACAGAGGACCTCGTGATAATCAAATTCGGCATCAAAAAAGGCGGACGGCGCACAAACGTCGAAGATATACCCATCCGGAAAATAGCGAAACGAGGTTCCTCCGGAGGTGATATCGGACCACGAAATAGCTCTGCGGAAGTAGTAAGCGCGGTTCTTGATAACAAACTCTGGATCCGAAATTCTAGGGTATTTATCAGTTACCAAATCAATCAATACCTGCCCGTTGTTTTCGTAATGTAGAACATAGATCTGATTGCCATACCAACGACGGAAGCTGCCACCCTTATTAAACGGGAACCAATCCCTGCAGATACGGTTTCCATCTGCTGCAGACGATGCTCCGAACATGATTCTTCCATGGCTCACCTCTGACCAAAGTCTCAAAAAACGGTTATTGTCAGTAGTGGCGAGCCCCTGCCGAACGTCAAACATCTCACCAAGGGGAGTTCCCGTCTGGAATGCATCGATTATCCCTTTTGAAGCCCAGTAGGCTATGGGGCATCCGGGCAGCGCACGCAGCGAAGTCTGCTCGGTATTGAATTTGCCATATTCTTCGTCAAAGAATAACCGGTGAATCTCTTCGACTTTTCTTACATCAACATGCCTATCAAATAACCTTCTGTAGTGTCCGGTTTGGTTGCCCGAGGGTGGATGAGCATGGACCACAAAGGCAACGCTTCCAAAGTCGGAACCGAAGACACCCCGCCCAAGATGAAGCATTGATATAATTGACTGCGTAGATAGGAGGTGCTTTCTCACCTCTTCGAACGAAGTAATGAACATCCAAGACGGCAGGTTGATCATACCCCATATCCCGCTAGGAAAAACGAGCGTCGATGCACGCGCCATGAAGCAGGTCATCAGGTCTGCTTTGGATTCAGCGAAATGCGCCTTTAGGAACATCGCTAGCGTTTTGTTCATTCCTTTGCTCCCCATATACGGCGGATTGGCCACGACGACGTGATACCGCTGGGTGAGCGCCTCGGCTTGTTCGAGCACGCGCAGGACTTTGAGGTGCGTCTCGCGCAGGAAGAGTGATTGTGACTGATCCGGGATTTCTGACCAGCGATCCAATACGATGCGACGGACTTCGAGGATGGCCGGTTCTGGTATGCACGGCTCGATGAGCGAGCCGAAGTTCTTCGCCTCCTCGAACTGGTGTAGCAGCTGAAGAAGTCGATGGTCGATGGTTGATGGTTGATGGTCGATCGCCTTGAAATATGCCGACAGTTCACCTTCATCGAAGCGCACGTCGCGCAGCTCGACGATGTTTGGCCGGACGAGGTGTTCCGGCTGGAAGAAGCGGCGGGACTTTTCCCGGGCCTTGAAGACGAGGGCCAGCTCGGCGAGCTGGGCGGCGCGGGGGCAGATCTCCAGCCCGTGCAGGTTGTGCCGCAGGATCAGGCCGGGGATCTCGCTGGGGGCGTAGCCTTCCTCCTCGTAGATCAGGACAAGTAGGTCGAAGGCGTAGGTGAGCATGTGCCCGCTGCCGACGGCGGGGTCGACAAGGCGGATGTCCTCGGGCTTGGTGATCTTGAGGAAGTCCTCCTTCGCTGAAGCTACGGAGGATAGATCGGTCCCGGCCCCTTGCCCTTCCGTAGCCTCTGGCGAAGGAGGGTCGATGTAGTAGGGCATGTGCTCGCGCAGCCGCGAGCCGGGGCGATTCAGCAGCCAAAGCCGGCCGAGGGAGTTTTCGACGAGGTAGCGGACGATCCAGTGCGGGGTGAAGAGCTGGGTGACGGCGGGGATGTCTTCGGTGGGCACGGCGCTCTTGCGGGCCATGACGCTGTCCTTTTTCTCCGAGATGTAGAACTGGTAGAGCCAGCCGAGGATTTCGACATTGGCCCGCTGGCCGTCGCCGCAGTCCTCGTCGCCGATCTCGGTGCGGAAGCCGTGGACGACGGAGTGCTCGGTGAGGAGGTCGTCGGGCAGGAGCAGCTCGGTCTCGTCGTCGAGCTTCTCGAAGAGGTTCGGCAGCAGGGCGTGGTAGAAGCGGCAGGCGGCGAGGACGAGGTGGCGATAGACCTCGCCCTGGGCATCGGGCGAGGGGATGCGGCCATCGAGCAGGTCATTGAGCCGGGCGGGATCGGTGGAGGATTTCAGCTCCTCCGGGATGGCGCCGCCGCGGACGAGCTTGAGCAGCTCCGGCTGGGTCTCCGCGGTGCTGGCCGGGGTGAGGACGCGGGCGCGGAAGGGGTGCCAGCCGCGGGCGTCCATGAAGCGGAGCGCGGCGAAGCGGTTGAACCAGGTGTAGGCCACCCGGTCGATCAGCCCGGCCCGGTCGGCCTGCGCGCGCTTCCGCAAGGCCGCGACCTGCGGGGCGAAGGTGCTGAGCAGGTCGGGCGTCTGGGCGGTGAGCACGTAGTCCAGCTTGCGCGTGACCGCCTCCATGAGCTGGCGGCGGACGGCGGGGGCGAAGGTCTTGAGGGCGGAGGTGTTCATCGAAGAAAACGCTGAAACGCTGAAAACTGAAATTGGGAAAAGAGGCGTCAGGGTGCGGGAGAAGCGGGTGCGGTGTAGGCTTGGTCCGGGTGGTTGGGCTGCGCCGGGATGGTGTGGAGAAGCTGGCCGTTGCGGAGCAGGGGCGTAAGGACGCGATCGAGCAGGTATTTCCGCTTTTTCCCGAGGATGGCGG